>JAFGTS010000032.1 GCA_016933965.1 Deltaproteobacteria bacterium
ATGGGAATCGAACCCACCTGGGACGGTTTTAGCGCCCCACACCGGATTTGAAGTCCGGGAGGCCCACCAGTGACCTTGGCACTTCCGCACATGGATGCATAGCTGATTTTCAGGGTGCTGTCAATCGCGCACCATCCGCCGCTTCTCTCACAGGTACGACGGTTCCGCGTCGCAGAAGAGGCTGTTGTCAAGCAGCTGGACGATGACCCTGTCGCCCGCCTTGAGGGCCGTCACCTCTTCGGGGATGACCATGATACCGTTGGCCAGGACCATCGATTTCAGGATGCCCGAGCCCTGTTCCCCCGTCGTCGCCGCCCGGTACTCTCCGTCGGCGTAAGTTACCCGCGCCCGGAAGAAGTAGCGCAGGCCCTTCTTTTTTTCCACGTCCTCCGTCAGGACGGCCGTCACGGTCCGGCGGAAGATGTTCCGGTGCCCCGTCATCTTCAGGATGGCCGGCCTCACGTACTGTTCGAAGGTGATCATGGATGAAACGGGATTGCCCGGCAGGCCGAAGACGAGGGTATTGCCCATTTTTCCGAAGGCCAGCGGTTTGCCCGGGCGCTGCGCCACCTGCCAGAACTCGATGCCGGTCCCTACTTCCTTCATGACGTCCTTGACGAAGTCGTAGTCACCCACGGAAACGCCGCCCGAGGAAAGGATGATGTCGGCCCCGAGGGCAGCTCTGAAATGGGCCAGCAGGTCGTCCCTCGTATCCTTCGCGATTCCCGCGTTCCGGGGAATGCCGCCGCACTCGACGACCTGGGAGTAGAGGGAATAGGTGTTGCTGCTGATGATCTTGCCCTGTTCCGGGTCTTCATCGAGATCGACGATCTCGTCCCCCGTGGCGAGTATGGCCACGACCGGTTTCCGGTACACATAGACGGATGAGCGGCCAACGGAGGCCATCATGCCGATCTCGGCGGGCCGGATGAGTGTCCCCCGTGGGACGACGATCTCTCCCGCCTTCACATCCTCACCCCGGTACCGGACGTGTTCTCCCAGTGGCGCCTCGGCGAAGATCCGGACGACGGAGCCGTCGCTTTCGGTATCCTCCACCTTGACCATCGTATCGGCGCCTTCCGGCAGGGCCGCTCCGGTCATGATACGGGCGGCTTCGCCGGGCCCCACGGCCTTGTCCGACGGGTGGCCGGCGGGGATGTCCTCGGTGACGGTCAGGGCCTTCGGGTTTGCCGCGGACGCGCCGGTGATATCCTCAGCGCGGAGGGCATAGCCGTCCATGGCAGAATTGGTGCGGGGAGGGATATCGCGGGGGGCGCGGACGTCTTCTCCGAGGACCCGGTCCCGCGCGTCGGTGATGGCGGTCTTTTCCAGCCCCAGGAGGGGTACTGTGTTGAGTATATGCTGTAACGCTTCCCGAACGGTTATCATCGGCATGCCGTCCCTTACGAAATGGAGCATGTGTAATATATTAATATTCTTTTGTTGTCAATATTTTACACTTGAATTAAACAGGTCGATGGGATACACATGTCACCTTTGAATGCCGGGTGTGAACGAGACAGTGGCGACATGAGCGACAGGGAAAAACAGGAACGGATCAGGGAGCTTCTGAAGGAGCGCCGGGGTATCCTCCTCGTCCATTACTACCAGCGGGGGGAGATCCAGGATATCGCCGATATCCTGGGGGATTCCCTGGCCCTGAGCATCGAGGCCGCGAAAACCGACGCCGAAGTGATCCTTTTCGCCGGTGTCCGGTTCATGGCCGAAAGCGCCGCGATCCTGTCACCGGATAAAACGGTGCTCCTCCCGTTGCTCGACGCGGGCTGTCCCCTCGCCGACACCATCACGGCCGACGAATTACGGGAGGCGAAGAAGAAATACCCCGATGCCGCCGTGGTGGCCTATGTGAATTCCTCGGCGGAAACAAAGGCCCTCAGCGATATCTGCTGCACCTCGGCGAACGCCGTGCGCATCGTGTCATCGCTGAAAGATGCAAAGCGGATCCTCTTTGTCCCCGACGGGAACCTGGCGCGTTACACGGCCCGGTTCACCGACAAGGAGATCATTCCCTGGAAGGGTTCCTGTTACGTGCACGATACCCTGACCCCGGAGGAAGTGAAGGCGGCGAAAGAGCGGCATCCCGGCGCGGTGGTGGCTGCCCATCCGGAATGCCGGCCCGCGGTGCTCGACCTGGCCGATTTCATCGGAAGCACGGGCGGTATCATCCGGTTCGCCCGTGAGACGGACGCCCGGGAGGTCATCGTCGGCACGGAACTGGGGATCATGCACCAGTTGCGAAAGGAAAACCCTGAAAAAACATTTATCCCTCTCTCCGACACAATGATCTGCCAGGACATGAAAAAGATAACCCTCGATGATGTTCTCGATTCCCTCCTCACCATGCGCCATGTCATACGTGTGCCGGAAGAGATCCGGGTGCCGGCGGGCGAAGCGCTTGAACGGATGCTGAAGGTTTCATGAACAATAAGTCCCGGCCGTGACGGTTCACGCGCGCTTCCGCGGGAGCGAGGCCGGTCGTTATTCCGAATAGTTCCGTGAGAAAGATAACCGAGAAAAAGATACCGTTTCCGGACCCGTCGCTGCGGGCCCTGATCGATGAGGTGCGCCGGGGGGCCCGGCACATCGCGGCCGGCGGCCTTCACGGCGCGGCCCGCCCGCTGATCGCGGCCCTGCTGTCCGAGGCCGTTTCGCGGCCCCTGGTGGTGGTCTGTCCGAGCCCGGATGAGGCGGCCCGGTTCCACGGCGACCTGTCATCTTTTCTTCCCGGCGGCGGTGTGCACCTGTATTCGAGCCGCGAGGCGCTCTGTCCGGAGGACGTGATCGTTCACGACCGTGAGCTCTCCGCCCGGCGGGTCGCCTGCCTGACGGCGCTGATGACCGGGTCCGCGCCGGTCTGCGTCATGTCCCTCGAAGCCCTGGCCCAGGGGGTGCCGCCTGTCCGTATCCCCGGCGATTATCTTGAAACCCTGTCCATGGGCGATTTCCTGGACCGGGACGAATTTCTGGTGAAGCTCGCCGCCGGCGGCTACCGGCGGGTCCCCCTGGTGGAAGAGCAGGGGGAGTTCAGCGTTCGCGGGTACATCATCGACATCTTTCCGCCCACGGCCGCCGTTCCCCTGCGGATGGAGTTCGTGGGGGACGAACTGGAATCCATCAGGGAGTTCGACCTTGCCTCGCAGCGGTCGCGCCGGGAGATAACGGAGTTTCTCCTGTCGCCGGCGATGGAATGCGTCGTCACCGCGGAAGACCGGGCCCGCGCCGTCGCGAACCTGCGTGCCCGCGCCCACGAGCTGGACCTCCAGCGTGCGCACCGCGACGGCCTCATCGACATGCTCGAGAAAGAGCCCGACATCCTGGTGAACCCCCATATTATTCCGCTCCTGTACGGCTCCCCTCACGGCGGCGTGACGGGCAGCGTCTTCGACTATTTCCCCCGCGGCACCGTCATCATGGCCATCGAGTCCCTCGGCATGAAAGGGGGCCTTGAAACCCTCGAGGACCGGACGGCCCGGCTCCTCTACAAGGCCGAGAAAGAGGAGAAGTTCCATCTCGACGGGAGCCGCCTCTACCTCAGTTCCCCGGAGCTGGCGGCCCGGCTGGAGGAATTTCAGCAGGTGTCGGTGGATGAGCTGTTCCCGGAAGGCGACGGGGTCATTCGATTCCATGTGGAGAAGAACGTGGGCCTTCGCCGGGACACCACGCTCCTGGAGCGGGACAGCAGCCTGCTGGCGCCCCTGGCGGAACGCTTGCGCCGGTGGCTCCGTGAGCGGAACCGCATTATCTTCCTGGCCGCCGAGGGCGAGATGCAGCGCGTCGAGTACCTCCTGCGGGGTCACAACTTCCCCGTGATACGGTCCGAGGACTCCTTTCTCACGGAACTGGAACGCCCGGAGAACGGCGGGTTCCTTATCCTCAAGACGGGTGCGCTGTCGGAAGGGTTCACCTACCCGGCTTTGAAGCTGGCCGTCGTCACCGAGGAAGAGATATTCGGCAAGAAGGTTCGCAAGCGCCGGCGCCCCCGTGCCCGCGAGGGGTACTTTCTCAAATCCTTCGGGGAGCTGAAGGAAGGGGACCACGTGGTCCACGTGGACCACGGCATCGGGACCTACCGCGGGCTGAAACGGCTCACGGCGGGCAATATCGAGAACGATTTTCTCCTCATCGAGTATCTCGGCAGTGACAAGCTCTACCTTCCCGTCGACCGCATCGACCAGATCCAGCGCTACATCGGCCCCGACGGCCATGCCCCGCTCCTTGACCGGCTGGGCGGGACCTCCTGGGAAGCGGTCAAGAAAAGGGTGAAGAAGTCGGTCCGGGAAATGGCGGAAGAGCTCGTTTCCGTCTATGCCGCCCGGGAGGTGATGGACGGGCACCGGTTTTCGCCGCCCGACCGGTACTATGAGGAGTTCTGCTCCTTCTTCGAGTTCGAGGAAACCCCCGACCAGGCGCGCGCCATCGAGGAGGTCGACCTCGACCTGGGCGAACCGAAACCGATGGACCGGCTCATCTGCGGCGATGCCGGGTTCGGCAAGACGGAGGTCGCGCTGCGCGCCTCCTTCCGGGTGGCCATGGACGGCAAGCAGGTGGCGATCCTGGTCCCCACGACGATACTGGCGGAGCAGCACTACCAGACGTTCAGAAAACGGTTCGAGAAGTACCCCGTCCGGATCGAGGTCCTCAACCGGTACCGGACGAAGAACCGGCAGAAGGAGATCGTGGAGGACATCGCCCGGGGGCGGGTGGACATCATCATCGGCACCCACCGCCTCCTCCAGAAGGACGTGGTTTTCAAGGACCTTGGCATGCTCATCATCGACGAGGAGCAGCGCTTCGGCGTGACCCACAAGGAGCGACTGAAGAAGCTCCGCGCCCTGGTCGAGGTGATGACCCTCACGGCCACGCCCATCCCCCGGACCCTCCAGCTTTCCCTGGTGGGGCTGCGCGACCTGTCCGTTATCAACACGCCGCCCCAGGAACGGCAGTCCGTGAAGGTCCAGGTCTGCGAGTTCGACGAAGATACCATTCGCGGGGCGCTCCACCGTGAGCTGGAACGCGGAGGCCAGGTGTTTTTCGTGCACGACCGGGTCCGGTCCATTTACAGCATGGCGCGCCTCGTGGAGCGGCTGGCGCCCGACGCGAAGGTTGCCGTGGCCCACGGCCAGATGAAACCCCGCGAGCTGGAAGATGTCATGGTACGCTTCATCAGGAGGGAATTTAACATCCTGGTATGCACCACCATCATCGGTTCCGGCGTGGACATGCCCTCGGTCAACACGATCGTCATCAACCGGGCGGACCGGTTCGGGCTCTCGTCCCTCTATCAGCTCAGGGGCAGGGTGGGGCGGTCCAGCGAAGAGGGGTACGCCTGTCTCCTGATACCGCCGGGCATCACCCTCTCCCGGGACGCGCGGAAGCGGCTGCGCGTCGTACAGGAATTCTCGGAGCCGGGCTCGGGGTTCAAGGTCGCCACCTACGACCTGGAGATCCGGGGGGCCGGGAACCTTCTGGGCTCGTCCCAGTCGGGCCACATATCGGCCGTCGGCTTTGAGCTGTACACGGAACTGATGGAGAAGGCGGTCCGCGACCTGCGTGGCGAGGCGGCGCCGGAAGAGGAGTTCAGCCCCGAGATACGCCTCGGGATACCCGCCTTCATTCCCGACGATTACATCGACGACATGCAGACCCGGCTCATCACCTACAAGAAGATATCGGCGGCCGGGTCCGACGACGACCTGGAAGACCTGCGCAGGGAGCTGCGTGACCGGTACGGTTTTGTCCACGGCAACCTGAAGAACCTGATGGACATCATCGGCGTCCGGAACCTGCTCAGGGAGATGCGGGTAGAAAAGATGGAATACGACGGCAAGCGGATGCTCCTGGTGTTCCACAAGACCGGGTCCATCGACCCGGCACGGATAATGGAGCTGTCACGGAAACGGTACCGGGACCTCAGGCTGACGCCGAAGGGTGAGCTTTTTGTTCCCCTGCCGGGGCTGAAGGAGGAAGACGTGATCGCCGGGGCCCGTGACCTGATAGCCGACCTTAGATCATGAGACCGGGGCAGTTCCATTTCAATGATTGAAGTATGACGGTGAATCTGATAGATTTTAACGCTTGATATCGGTCCTCGGAGCACTTTGTTGCATGGATTCGGGGACATATCCGCGGTGAGACGCGGTGTGATCATGTGGATACAGGGAGCAGGAATGAAATTTCTCAGGCCGTTTATTCTCGTATTGTTCTTTTGTTCAGTCGCCGTCGCGGCGGCACAGACCGATTTCCAGGACCGGATCGTGGCGGTGGTGAACAGCGACGTCATCACCCTCTCGGAGCTGAACGCGCAGACCGAGGAACTGGTCAGGCACATCGATACCATCCCCCCGGGGATGACCAGGGAGGCCGTGGAGGCCCAGACCCGGAAAAACGCCCTCGACCGGCTCATCAACGATTACCTGGTCGAGCAGGAGGCCCGGAAACTGGGCATGGCCGTGACGGATGCCCAGGTGGACCGTTCCATCAACGATCTTCTGGTGGAAAGGCGTATTTCCATGGAGCAGTTCAAACAGGCCCTTGCCCGGGACAGGGACACCCTGGAAGCCTACCGGGACAGTGTCAGGCAGTACCTTCTGAGGGCCCAGCTCATCAATCTGCTGATCCGGCCCAAGGTCACCATCACCGAGGAGGAGATCGGCGACTATTACCGCGCTCACCTGGACCTGTACGAGGGGAAGGAAGCCGTGCGGCTCAGTCAGATACTGCTCCTCTTTCCCCGGGATGCCGGTGAACCGGAAAAAAAGGCCGTCATCGAGAACGCCCGCGCCATCCTGGAACGCCTGAAACGGGGTGAGTCCTTTGAGCTCATGGTGAGCCTCTACTCCCAGGGGCCCGCCGCCCGTGAGGGAGGAGACCTGGGGTTCGTGGAGCGGAACATGATGTTTCCCGCCGTCGATGAGGCCGCCTTCCGGCTCGCCCGGGGGGAGGTCAGCGATGTCATCGTCTCGCCCATCGGCTGCCATATCATCGTGGTCACCGACCGGCGGGGTGCCGGGGTGAAACCCATCGACGCCGTGAGGGACGAGATCATCGCCCGGATACGCGGCACGAAGGTGGAAAGAAAATTCCAGGAATGGCTGGCGGAGGTCCGCGAAAAGGCACATGTGGACATACGGTTGTGATCCGCCGCCGTTCAGAGAGATACCGTGAAACGTGAACCATGGACTATATCAGGGTTCGGGGCGCCTCCCAGCATAACCTGAAGCATATCAACGTCGACATTCCCCGGGACCGGTTCGTCGTCATCACCGGCGTGAGCGGTTCGGGGAAATCATCGCTCGCCTTCAACACCATCTATGCCGAGGGGCAGCGGCGATACGTGGAATCCCTTTCCACGTACGCCCGCCAGTTCATCGGCCAGATGGACAAACCCGAGGTGGAGTCCATCGAGGGATTGTCGCCGGCCATCGCCATCGAACAGCGGACGGCCAGCCAGAATCCACGTTCCACAGTAGGGACCGTGACGGAGATCTATGATTATCTGCGGCTTCTCTTCGCCCGGGTCGGCCTCCCCCACTGCTACCGGTGCGGAAAGGAGATCCGGTCCCAGACCGTGGATTCCATGCTTGACCATATCCTGTCGCTCCCGGAGAAAAGCAAGGTCAACATCCTGTCCCCCATGGCGCGGGGGAAAAAGGGGGAGTACCAGAAAGAACTGAAGAAACTTCGAAAGGACGGCTTTGCCCGCGTCAGGATCGACGGGGAGATGCGCGACCTCGCCGAGGACATCGTTCTCGATAAGAACAAGCGGCACGACATCGATGTGGTCATCGACCGGCTCGTCATCAAGGACGGCATCAGGAAGCGGCTTCGCGATTCCCTGGAAACCGCCCTCGGGCTTTCGGAAGGGATGATCCGGGTGGCGGTGGCCGACGGCGAGGAGACAACCTTCAGCGAGGCCTATGCCTGCCCGGAGTGCGGCATCAGCATGCCGGAGCTGGCCCCCCGGATGTTTTCCTTCAACAGCCCCTACGGTGCCTGCCCGGAATGCGGGGGCCTGGGGACGAAGGTGTATTTCGATGAGAACCTCATCGTGCCCGACCGCGACCTTTCCATTCGGGAGGGTGCCATAGCGCCCTGGGACCGCCGGCACTCGCTCTATTTCTACCAGATGCTCGAGGCGCTTTCGAACCACTACGGCTTCGACATCAATACCCCCTTCAATCAGCTGCCGGAGCGGATCCGCGACGTCCTTCTCTACGGTTCCAACGGCGAGGAGATAGAATTCTATTTTGACCGCCGGGGTCGTCGGTTCTTCTACAAGAAGGCCTTTGAGGGCATCGTTCCCAATATCGACCGCCGCTACCGCGAGGCTGAGTCCAACGAGGCGCGGATGGAACTGATGCGCTACATGAACGTGACCGATTGCCCCGCCTGCGGGGGGGCGCGGTTGCGCAGGGAAAGCCTGTCGGTGACGGTGGGCGGGAAGAACATCCATGAAGTGTCCCAGCTTTCCATCGCCCGGTGCATGGAGTTCTTCACGAGCCTCACCCTGCCGCCGCGTGAGCGGGAGATCGCCGGGCGCGTCATGAAGGAGATCACGGAACGGCTTCAGTTCCTCCTGGATGTGGGCATGAGCTATCTTTCCATCGCCCGGTCGTCGGGCACCCTCTCCGGCGGGGAATGGCAGCGTATCAGGCTGGCGACCCAGATCGGCTCGGGCCTTGTGGGGGTCCTCTACGTCCTGGACGAACCGACCATCGGCCTCCACCCCCGTGACACCCAGCGGCTGATCACGACCCTGAAGCGGCTCCGGGACATGGGGAACACCATCCTCGTCGTCGAGCACGACGCGGAGGTCATCCGGTCCTGTGACGACATCATCGACATGGGCCCCGGCGCCGGGATGCACGGCGGAGAGGTGACCTTCCACGGGACCCCGGCGGACATCTGCACCTCCGAGGTGTCGCTGACGGGGAAGTATCTCTCGGGACGGCTTGCCATTCCCGTTCCCTCGGTCCGCCGCTCCGTGAACAACCGGTATATCGTCATCGAGGGGGCATCGCAGAACAATCTCAAAGACATCGACATCCGAATTCCCGTGGGCCTGCTGACCTGTGTGACGGGCGTGTCCGGTTCCGGCAAGAGCACCATGGTCATCGAGACGCTCTACAAGGTCCTTCGGCGGCGGTTGAACCGCCACAAGGGGAAATCGGGCGCCATTTCACGGGTGAGCGATTTCGGCGGCATCGAGCGGGTGATCGCCATGGACCAGCAGCCCATCGGGCGGACGCCCCGGTCCAACCCGGTCACCTACACGGGGGCCTTCACCCATATCCGGGACCTCTTCGCCCGCCTGCCCGAATCGAGGATGCGGGGCTATAAACCGGGACGGTTCAGCTTCAACGTGAAGGGGGGGCGCTGCGAGTCCTGTCAGGGCGACGGGCTGAAGCGCATCGAGATGCATTTCCTCCCCGATGTGTACATCACCTGCGATGTGTGCCGCGGGAAGCGTTTTAATCCCGATACGCTGGAGATCCGCTACCGGGGGAAGAACATCGCCGACGTCCTCGATATGACCGTCAACCAGGCCCTCGCGTTCTTCGAGGCCATCCCGCTTATCAGGTCAAAGCTGCAGTTGCTCTCCGATGTGGGACTGGGATATATCAGGCTCGGACAGTCGGCCACCACCCTGTCCGGCGGGGAGGCACAGAGAATAAAGCTCGCCCGCGAACTGGGAAAGCGGCAGACCCGTGACACGCTCTACATCCTCGACGAGCCCACCATCGGCCTGCACTTCGATGATATCGAAAAGCTGCTCGGCGTGCTCATGCGGCTCGTCGACATGGGGAACACGGTGGTGGTCATTGAGCACAACCTCGACGTCATCAAGAGCGCCGATTATGTCATCGACCTGGGGCCCGAAGGGGGAGAAGGCGGGGGGTACATCGTGGCGGCGGGGCCGCCCGAGCGGATCGCCGCGGTTGAAAATTCCCTGACGGGCCGGTTTCTGCAGAAGGTGCTGCGGCCCTGAGCGGTTCCGGCACAATGAAAGGAGACTAAACGGCCGCGCGGCCGTCTTTTCCGGTGCATCGAATCTCGTAAGGAGGGAATTGTCGTGAAGCAGGAAGCACATCTGGAACTCTTTCTGAATCCCCGCAGTATCGCCGTTTTCGGAAGCATGACCGAGGAGTGGTTCTTCGGCCCCGGCGTCATTATCAAGGACCTTCTCGCCTGGGATTACACGGGAACGATCTACCCCATTCACCCCGAGGCGGAAAAGGTGTACCGGCTCGATGTCCGCCATGACATCGCCGACATCGGTGAACCCATCGACCTGGCCGTTATCATCACGTCCTGCCGGCGGGTGCCGGAGCTCCTGGAAAAGTGCGGCAGGCAGGGTGTCAGGGCCGCCATTGTCGTGGCCGACGGTTTCGGTGAAACGGGGCCGGAAGGGATGCGGCGGCAGGAGGAACTGCTGCGTATCGCCCGTTCCCACGGCATGCGGCTCATTGGCCCGAATACCCTGGGCACGCTCAATACGGCCGACCGGTTCACGTCCATCCCCTATGAAAAGGGGTACGAGTACGCAAGGACAGGCCCACTTTCTATCATCACCCAGACGGGCATGTACGGGCCCCAGGCGATCGCCCTGAACGAATACGGCTTCGGCGTCAACAAGATCATCGACCTGGGCAACATGTGCGATATCGACGAGGTGGACTGTCTCGAGTACCTGGAGACGGACCCGGGCACGGAGGTCATATCCCTCTACCTGGAGCACACCCGGCGGCCGCGCGAGCTTCTCGAAACGGCACGCCGCGTCTCCCTGCGAAAACCGATCATCTGCCTGAAGGGGGGAAAGACCTCCGCCGCGGCCGAGGCCATGGCTTCTCATACGGGATCGATGGCGGCCGACGACCGCCTCTATGGGGCGCTCTTCAGCCAGAGCGGGATCATCAGGGTGGAGGAATACCGTGACCTCCTCGATCACGCGGCGCCGTTCGTCTTTCAGCCGCTGCCCGGAGGGAACCGCCTGGGCATCATCACCTTTTCCGGGGCCATCGGTATCCAGTGCGTCGATGCCGCCGAAAGTGTCGGCCTTTCCGTGGGCAGCCTGTCCGGGGAAAGCCGGGAAAAACTGCGGGCCACCCATCGCCTGCTCACGGGCCACCCCATTGACCTGGGGCCGGCCTCCGCCGTGGCCGGTCCGGAAGTGTTTTCCTTTTATGAAAAGAGTTTTGAGGTGATGATGGAGGACCAGGGGATCGACTGTGTCTACCTCAATGCCTACGTGAACGAGATCCTCAGGCCCGATTTCTACCGGAACCTTTTGACCCGGATGCGGGACAACAGCGGGAAACCAGTCACCATGTGGGCCTACGGCACCTCGGAACGCCTCATCCATGAGCTGGGGGTTCTTGCCGGGGAGCACGGCATCCCGTTCTTCTCGACCACTCAGAAGGCGATACAGGCCCTGGGAAATCTGAACCGCTACGCCCGGTGGCGGCGCGCGCGGATGGGAGAGGAATCATCCCCGGCACAATGAGAGCCTCCGGGATCAGCAGGGCCCCTCGAAAGTAATGACACGGGCCCTGATGCGCCCAACCACTTTTCCCAGGGTAAGGGTCGATGTCCAGCAGGGCCCCTGGACGAGCTTGATATGGGTGGCGTCGACGCCGACCTGTGCGAGCGTGGGGTCCACGGCGACCCACCCGCCCGCGTAGCACTCCGCCCAGCTGTGATACAGGAACCCCGCGTCCTCCATGTACAGGAGCCCCCCGGCAAGACGGGTGGGGATCCCCGCGGCCCGGGCCAGGGCGGTGAAGAGGAGCGTATGAGCCTGGCACTCGCCGCGCCTGTTTCGCAGCACCTCGAGGGCCGAGAAACTGTCCGTGGCTTCATCGGCCACTTCGTCGGACACCCAGCGTGCCAGTTTTCCTATCTTGTCGAGCGGCTCCGAGGAGTCACCGATGATCTTCTCCGCTGCCGTCCTTATCTCCGGCGCGTCACATTCCATGTGAGAGGTCGCTGCGAGATAGAGGATGCGGTCTCCTTCATCCAGTGTCTCTTCCTGATGGATGAGGGGGCCGGCGGGGTCGCGGGAAAGCCGGAAGCGGGCCGGGGCCGCGGGGTCGTCACCGGAGGCGGTCGCCTCCTGCCCCGGCCCCTGGAGGAGGGGAAGGACGCCCCCGAGCCCCTCCAGTTCGATCTCAAGGACGGTCAGCTCCCGCGGGCAGGGGATGGGCTCTTCCGTCCTGACCAGGCTGAAGTCGAGGACCATGTCCTTTTTGTTAAAGCCCGCCTCGATGAGGTATCGTCGGGCCTGCTCCTCGCTTTCCCGGCAGGTGATAAGGATGCCGCTCATGGCGAGCTCGAAGACGGCCTCGCCCCGCGTGTTGATCCAGGTCGATACCTCCTGGTCATAGAGGCCTGTTCTGATCCGGTATGAGGGCTCGACGACGAGCGCCGTGCTCTCTTCAAAGGACAGGACCGATTGCCGTACCTCCGTGAAAGACTGGGTCTGCGCGTCGAACACGTCGTATCGGTAATCGGCGCCGATCTTCAACCCCTTCATGACGGGATAGAGGTTGATGATACTGGTAGGGTAGAGCGGCGCGTCGAGCCGGTGTTCGATCGTCGTTTCCCGCCTGTCGAGGGTTCGCGTCGCCCGGAACCGTCCCTCCCGCACGCCGCCGTCGATGGTCAGTATTTTTCCGTCGATCACCTGTTCGTAGTGAAAGGAATCCAGGGTCAGGTCCGCGTGGACTATGTCCTCGCTCTTCATGAAAATGTCGCTGCCGGTCCCCAGGAAGAGGATCCTGAGCCGGGCTTCCGATGACAGGGTGTAACGTTCTCCATCGGGAAGGGGGGTGATCCTGAGATAGGTGAAACCGACCTTCTCACCGTTGAATATAAACCCCTGCCACAGTTCCCGGTAGGGGAGCCGATCGAGGCCGTCGATGCGGCAGACCTCGGCCGGCGGTTCCAGGCGGCTGAAATAGAGTGACGCGCAGGCATTACAGAAAAGGAGGCCCAGGCACAGGGCCCCGGTGATGATGTTCCGTTTCATTCCTCGTTCCCCTCACTGCCGCAACTGTAAACGGATTCACGGGAGATTTCAACGGGGAAGTCGCCCTTTTCCGTTGCACTTTTGCCGGCATATTCCTTACAATGATACTCATCAGTGAAAGGATGGGAAACATGGAAGAACAAGACCCGAGGGCTTCGATCGACGCGATAGCCGCCCTGGTCGCCGGCGCGAGCCATGTGGTGGCCTTTACGGGGGCGGGGGTCAGCACCGAGTCGGGCATACCGGATTTCCGGAGCCCCGGCGGCATCTGGGAAAAATTCAACCCCGCCGATTTCACCTTTGACAAATATTGCGTGAACCCCGAGGTGCGGAAACTGACCTGGCTGCGCTACCGCATGATGAAGCTTTCCGACATTGAACCCAACGCCGCCCATTACGCCCTGGCACAGATGGAGCGAATGGGGAAACTCGACTGTGTCATCACCCAGAACATCGACGGCCTGCATCTAAAGGCGGGGAATTCGGCGGAACGGATCATCGAACTGCACGGGACGGCCCGCCTGGTGCGCTGCCTCGACTGCGGCAAGGAATGGCCTTTTGAGGAGATAGCCGGGTGGTTCGAGCGGGGGATCGAGGACCCCCACTGTGACGAATGCGGCGGTATCCTCAAGGCCGCGACGATATCTTTCGGCCAAGCGATGCCCGTCGAGGAAATGGCGCGGGCGGAACGGCACTCCCGCGGGTGCGATCTCTTTATCGTCATCGGTTCGTCGCTGGTGGTCTATCCCGCCGCCTACATGCCCGTTTACGCCCTGGAAGGCGGGGCGCCGCTCGTCATCATCAACCGCGATGAAACGCCCATGGACCATCTAGCGGCCGTCGTCGTCCGGGAAAGCGCGGGGAAAACCATGGCCGGGGTGATGGCCCGGATAGGTCCGGACGGGGAAAGGACCGTTGCGTCTGAAGAAACCGCAGAGTGATCCCGATCACGAACAGGAGGAACGATATGGATATCATCCAGGCTGTCAGGAGCAGAAAGAGCATCAGGAAGTACAAACCGGACCCGGTGCCGCGGCATGTCATCGAGGACGTTCTCGCGGCGGCCCAGCGGGCGCCGTCGGCAATGAACACGCAGCCCTGGGAATTCGCCGTCCTTGCCGGCGAGGTGCTGGAGAGGGTGAAGGCGGGGAACGTGGCGAAACTGCGGGCGGGGGAACCGCTCTCACCGGAGCACTGGGTCGTGGGCTGGTCCATGGACAGTGTGTACCGGACCCGACAGGTAACGCTGGCGAAGGAACTGTTCCGGCTCATGGATATCCCCCGGGAGGATAAGGAAAAGAGGGCCGACTGGCTGGAGCGGGGGTTCCGTTACTTTGACGCGCCGGCGGCGATCATCGTGATGACCGACAGGACCCTCAGTGACGGGGGCCCCCTGATCGATATCGGCACCGTCTGCCAGACCATCTGCCTGGCGGCCCTGGCGCACGGGCTCGGTACCTGCATCGAGGACCAGGGCGTCATGTATCCGGCGGTCCTTCATGAGCAGGCCGGCATTCCCGCGTCGAAACGGACCCTCATGTCTATCGCGATCGGGTATCCCGACCCGGATTTTCCCGCGAACCGGATCGAGAGTACCCGCGAGCCGCTGGAAGCCGTCACAACCTGGTACGGGTTCTGAATATGCGGGGATGAGCGACCCCGATAAAATCCTTGACAAATACCCCAAGGGTGGATAGAGCTTGAGCGGTTTCGCGGTGACCGGTGGTCGCTTTATAATAAACCGGATTTACGTGATATTTGAGATTCCGGGATGCCTTCAGGCGCCGGGGTCGACAACTGTTGAAGGATGAAAGGGAGGGTGCGGTGAAAAAGTATATCCTGTTGCTGGCAGCGTTTTGTTTTGTCTGGTGCGGGGCTCCGGTGTGGGCTCAGTCGCCGGAGGTCGTGGTGGGTTCCGTAACGCCCCTGACGGGCAAGCTTTCGGTCTATGGCGAGGGATTTCAGCAGGCCATGAACCTGGCCCTCGATGAGGTCAATGCCGAAGGCGGCATCAATGGAAAACCCATGAAGATATTCTTCGAGGATAACAATTCCACGTCCAAGGGGTCCGTTTCGGCCATCCAGAAGCTCATTACGGTCAACAAGTTTCCCCTTATCTTCGGTCCCGCGGCCAGCTCGAATTTTCTGGCCGTCTGTCCCATCGCCCAGCAGAACCGGACGATCCTGATCGGCGCGGAAAGCGCGGCGGCGGATATCACGAAGTGCGGCTCTTACGTGTTCCGGGTCTTTCCCTCGGACCTCCTCCAGGGGATCGGGGTCGCCGAACTGGCCGAGTCGCTCGGATACAAGGAAGTGGTGCTGACCTATGTGAACAACGACTGGGGCGTCGGCCTGGCCGATGTGTTCAAGGAAAAATTCACTGCCAAAGGCGGCACGATCATCGATGAGTTTCCCCACGACGAGGGAAAGACCGACTACCGGAGCGAGATCCTGAGGATCAAGAAGGCCAACCCGAAGGCCGTCGTCAATCTCACCTATATCAAGGAAGGCGCCATGCTGCTCCGCCAGGCCTATGAGGCCAACGTGACCGTCCAGTGGCTGATGGGGTCCGCCTCGAAGTCTCCCAAGCTGGTGGAACTTGCCGGCGGCGCCGCGGAAGGGGTGATCGGTACCTATCCCACCTTTTCCCAGGAAACACCGGCATACCAGGCCTACAAGAGCGCCTGGGAAGCGAAGTATCCCGACAAGAAAATGCCCATCTTCGGTGAATACAACTATGATATGGTAAAGCTCACGGCCCGAGCACTGCGGCTGGCGAAGTCCATGGACCCCGACGACATTCGTGCGGCCCTCTTCGAGGCGGGCAAGGGGTATGTGGGCGTCACCGGTGACAAGACCTTTGATGAGAATGGAGACGTGGGTGCCGTGTACGGCCGCTGGACCGTAAAGGACGGTGCCATCACCGATTATAAGTAGCGAACAGGAATCTCTTGCGGAGAGGGGATCGGTGGGTCCCCTCTTTCTGTTTTCAGAGGAGAACGTCCCCCCATGACCTATTATGCGCAGCTCCTTCTCAACGGGATCATCGCGGGGTCCGTCTATGCGCTCTTTGCCGTCGGTCTCACCATGGTGTACGGGGTCTTCCGGTTCATCAATTTCGCCCACGGGGAGCTGATCGCCTTCGGGGCCTACTTTGTTCTCTTCTTCATCGGCGCTCCCTTCTCACTGCCGCTCTACGCCGCCGTCGCACCCGCGCTGACCCTGACCATCATCGTCGGCCTCACCCAGGACCGTTTTGTATACAAACCGCTGAGGCACCGAAGTCATATCACGCTGCTCATTGCCTCCATCGGCCTGTCGTTCCTTCTGAGAAACATCATCCGGCTCATATGGGGCTCGGACCTGCAAACCTACGGCGTCGCGCTGACCCGGGGGGTGACCTTCTTCGGTCTGAGCCTGACCTGGATACAGATCGTCATGATGGCGACGGCCGTCGTGTTTCTCGGCTTCCTTTACGTTCTTCTCACCCGCACCATGCTGGGCAAATCCCTCCGGGCCGTTTCCGACAACATGCTTCTTGCCGATATCATGGGGATCAGCATGAAAAAGGTGGGCCGGACCGTGTGGGTCCTCGCCTCCATCTTTGCCGGTACGGGAGGCATTCTCATGGCCGTTGATACCAATCTCGAACCCCTGATGGGGTTGACCAACCTCATCAAGGCCTTCGCCGCTGTTCTCCTGGGCGGTGCCGGGAACGTCTGGGGGGCGCTCATCGGCGGGCTCTTCATCGGCGTGGCCGAAAACCTGGGCGTGGCGTTCTTTTCACCAGGCTACAAGGACTTCATATCATTTTCCATTATTATCATCATGCTGCTCTTCAAGCCGCGGGGTATCTTCGGCATCGCGGGAGGCGTCAGGTAACCGATGGATTATGTCCTGCACATACTGATCCTCATGTCGATCTATTCGATCTTTTCCATCTCCCTGAACCTGGAGCTCGGCTACACGGGGCTGTATAATTTTGGCCACGTGGCCTTTTTCGGGATCGGCGCCTACACCTCGGCGCTTCTCAGCATCGCGGGGTATCCCGTCACGATGAGCATGGCCTTCGGCATGGCCGTGGCGGGGGTTGCCGGGGCCCTCCTTGCCGTTCCGGCACTGCGCCTTACGGGTGATTATTTCGGCGTGGCGACGCTGGTGTTCGCGGAGATGGTCCGGCTCTTCTTTCTCAATGAACGGTGGCTGACCAAGGGCCCCATGGGGTTGCCCGGAATTCCCCGCCCCTCATGGATCGGTGAGGGTGTCGCCGGGATGCCGCTCTATCTTCTCTTCTGCCTGGTCCTGACCGCCGTTGTGTTCCTCCTCGTCCGCCGCGTTACGAAGAGCCCCTTCGGGCGCGCCCTGAAGGTGGTCAGGGAGGATGAGTACGTGGCGCAGGCCCTGGGAAAGAACGTGTTCGTCCTGAAGATCAAGTCCGTGACGATGGGGTCCGTTCTGGCCGGTCTTGCCGGCGCGCTCTGGGCCCACTATATCAGCTTCATCAGCCCCGGCGATTTCACCCTGAACGAAACGATACTCGTGCTCCTCTGCGTCGTTCTCGGGGGAAGGGGCACCAACTGGGGGCCCGTCATGGGCGCGTTCATAGTGGTGTTTTTCGGCGAGGCCGTGCGCTTTCTTCCCATACCCGCCGAATTCGGGAGGTTCGTCGCTCCTCTCCAGGGAATGGTGTACGGCATCGTTCTGATCGCGATGATGCTCAAGCGGCCTGAGGGTCTCGTCCCGGAATACCGGAGGTAGCCGTGCTGCGTGTCGAGCAGGTGACAAAAAGTTTCGGCGGCCTCATGGCGGTCAATGACGTCAGTCTTGAGATCGGCGATGAGGGCGTCACGGGGCTCATCGGCCCGAACGGCAGTGGGAAGACGACCCTCTTTCACCTCATCACGGGGTTTTACGAACTGGATGAGGGCAGGATATTCTTCGGCGGCAGGGAGATCAGCGGCCTCGAACCCTACCGGATCAGCAGGCGCGGGCTTATCCGCACCTTTCAGCAGACCCGTATCCTTCCCTTCATGACGGCGCTTGACAATCTTCTCGCCGCCGTCCCGGACCAGGCGGGGGAGCGGTTTCTTCCGCTCTTTCTGAAACCGGGCGGTGTCAGCCGCGAGGAGAGGGAGAACCGGCACCATGCCGAGGACATCCTGAAGATCATCACCCTGTCGCACATGAAGGACGAGCTGGCGGGCCGTCTGAGCTTCGGCCAGCAGAAGCTGCTGGAGCTGGGCAGGGTCCTCATGGGAAGGCCCCGGATGATCCTCCTGGACGAGCCCACGGCGGGCATCAATCCGACCCTGGTCCGCGCGCTGTCCGACATCATCAGGGACCTGAACGACCGGGGGATCCGCATTTTCCTGATCGAGCACAATATCCCCTTCGTGGCCCGCCTGTGCCGGCGGATCTTCGTCATGGATTCGGGAAGCCTGATATGTTCGGGAACGCCCCGGGAGGTGCAGGAGAACGAGCGGGTCATCGAGGCCTATCTCGGAAGGAGGGAGCATGCTTGAAGCGCGGAAACTGACGGCGGGATACGGCCCCGTGGTAGTGCTCCATGGAGTGGATATAACGGTCATGGAAGGTGAGATCGTCTGCATCATCGGTCCGAACGGGGCGGGAAAATCAACGGTGCTTCGGGCCGTGGCGGGGCAGATCACCCCCCTGGAAGGCAGGGTGCTCTTCGGGGGGCGTGACGTAACGAAGTGGAGCATCGCCGACAAGGGAAGAGAAGGACTGATCTTCATTCCACAGGGGGAAAACGTTTTTCCGAACCTGACGGTCTACGAAAATCTTGAAATAGCCGGTTCCCTCGTCGCGGACCGGGGACGCCTTCACCGGGCCATTGAATCGGTCTACGAGACGTTCCCCATCATCGCGGAGAACCGGAACCGCCCGGCCAGGGTCCTTTCGGGAGGCGAGCGCCAGATGCTGGCCCTGGGCCGGGTGCTGATCATACAGCCGCGCCTGGTCCTGCTTGACGAACCTTCGCTGGGCCTGTCACCCCTCGTCGTGGACCTCATATTCGACAAGATCCTCGAGATGAACCGGCAGGGCGTTTCCTTTCTGCTGGTTGAACAGAACGCCCGCAAGGGCCTCTCCGTTTCCCACCGGGGCTATGTCCTCGAGCTGGGAAGGAACCGCATGACCGGAACGGGCGCGGAGCTCCTCGATAATCCACAGCTTCAGAAACTGTACCTGGGCGGGTGATCCCCGGTCCTCGTAGAGTCGCGTTTCCGGCGGCCGTAAGAAAACCCGGGATGGATATAGCAGAATTTACAGCTATTTCTGTCTTGACCCGGGGCTGATTCTCAATTATAAATACCTTTTATCGGCTTTAATCGTTTCCGGGGACATTACAGGAACAAGGGTGGTATTCAACGAGAGGGAGGGAATCGTTATGAAGAAGTTGGTAACCGTTTTTCTGGTTTTGGTGGTGGCTCTGACCTTCGGCACCGTCGCGGGCGCGAAGACATTGAAGCTTGCCATGGACGCCGACCCGGTGTCACTGGACCCGCATGTACAGCTTTCGGGCGGCATGCTGCAGTATTCCCACATGGCCTTTGACCCGCTGCTGCGATGGACGAAGGACATGAAGTTCGAACCCCGCCTGGCGACGAAGTGGGAGCGGATCGACGACAACACGATGCGCTTTTATCTTCGGAAAGGCGTCAAGTTCCACAGCGGTAACATCTTCACGGCCAAGGACGTCAAGTGGACCATGGAACGCCTGAAAGAGAGCCAGGACTTCAAGGGCCTTTTCGAGCCCTTTGAGGGAGTGAAGATCATCGACGATTACACAGTCGATATCGTTACGAAAAAACCCTATTCGCTGCTTCTCAACATGGCAACCTATATTTTTCCCATGGACAGTGATTTCTACACGGGGACCGACGAGAGCGGCCAGCCCAAGGACGCCATCGTGAAGATCGGTCCTTCCTTCGCCCTGACCCATGAATCGGGGACCGGTCCCTATCGCGTCACCTACCGGGAACAGGGCGTCAAGACCGTGTTCGAGAGATTCGCCGATTACTGGGACAAGGGATCACCGGGAAACGTGGATACCATCACTCTGACACCCATCAAGAATGACGCCACGCGGGTCGCCGCGTTGCTGTCGGGCGACGTCGATTTCATCATGCCCGTTCCGCCCCAGGACTACGAACGGATCGGAAAAGATAAGAACTCGCAGCTGATCACCATGTCGGGAAGCCGTGTCATCACCGTTCAGCTGAACCAGAACCGCCGTCCCGAGTTCAAGGACAAACGGGTCCGCCAGGCCATCGTCTACGCGACGAACAACGTGGGGATCGTCGATAAGATAATGAAGGGTACGGCGACGGCGGCAGCCCAGCAGGCGCCGGAAGGGTTCGCCGGGTACGATCCCTCCCTGAAGCCGCGGTTCGACCTGAAGAAGGCGAAGGAACTGATGAAGGAAGCGGGGCTTGAAAAAGGCTTCGAATGCACCATGATCTCGCCCAATAACCGCTATGTGAACGATGAAAAGATCGCCGAGGCCTTTGTGGCCATGATGGCCAAGATCAACATCAAGGTCAACCTGAAGACCATGCCCAAGGCACAGTACTGGGACCAGTTCGATGCCCAGGTGGCCGACATCCAGTTGATCGGGTGGCACCCGGATACGGAGGATTCTGCCAATTACTCGGAATTCCTCGTTATGTGCCCCAACAAGGAAACGGGATACGGTCAGTACAACAGCGGGAATTACTGCAATCCGCGGGTTGACGAGCTCGTTCTCGCCTCACAGACGGAAACGGACCTGAAAAAGCGCTCCGAAATGCTCCGGGAAGTCGAACGCATCCTGTACGATGACGCGGCCTACGTCCCGTTCCACTGGCAGAACCTCTCATGGGCGGGAAAGAACAATGTCCGCCTTGAGCCCATAGTGAACGTCATGAACTTCCCCTATTTCGGTGATCTTGTCGTCGAGTAGGGATCGAGGGAAAGGAACGGCATTTTATAAGGTTCCTTATATAATGAAACGCTTCGGGGGGCAGCGCCTGTTGCCGGCGGTGGCAGCACTGCCCCCCCTATTTTGTTGAAGGAATGTCTCCCGAAACATGTTCGCCTTTATTGTTCGTCGTGTCACACAGGCGGTCGTCGTCATGCTCGTCATCAGCTTGATCGGCTTCGCCGTAAAGCATCAGATCGGCGACCCCGTCAGGGACATTGTGGGCATATCCGTTTCCGTGGCGGAACGGGAAGCCCTGCGTGACAAACTCGGCCTGAACGATCCCTTCCTCGTACAATATGTACGTTTTGTGAAGAATGTCCTCAGGGGGGACCTGGGCCATTCATTCTTTTTCAAAAAACCGACCCTTGAGGTGATACTGGCAAAGGCCCCGGCGACCCTCGAGCTGGTCTTCGCGAGCAGTCTCATCATCATATTCATTTCCATTCCCATCGGTATCTACGCGGCGATCCGCCCGCGCAACTGGTTTTCACGACTGACCATGGGGATGAGCATCGTCGGTGTCTCCATCCCCGTGTTCCTGACGGCCATCCTTCTCATTTATATTTTCTCCGTGGAACTGCAGTGGCTCCCTTCTTACGGCCGGGGGGAAACGGTCAACATACACGGCTGGGATAGCGGTCTTCTGACCCTGAACGGGTTGAAACATCTGCTCCTCCCGAGCATTGCCCTGTCCTCGATCATGCTTCCCCTGTTCATACGGCTGATCAGGGCCGAGATGATGGAGGTGCTGGAAACGGAATACATCAAATACGGCTGGGCAAAAGGCCTGTCGAAATGGCGGATATGGTTTCTTCACGCCTTCAAGAACACACTCCTCCCGGTCATCACCGTCGGCGGCGTGCAGCTCGGCATACTGATCGCCTATACGATCCTGACGGAGACCGTCTTCCAGTGGCAGGGAATGGGGTTCATGTTCCTCGAGGCGGTCGAGCGTTCGGATACGTCGTTGCTCGTGGCCTACATGATAGCGGTGGGGGCGCTCTTTGTGGTCGTCAACACCATCGTCGATATCATTTACGGCCTGGTGAATCCCACGGTCAGGATCACGGGGAAGAAATGAAGAAACACTGGGAGCGCTTCAGAAAATCATATTTTCTATACAGCTTCAAGCGCGACCGGGTGGCCATGGTCAGTTTCGGCATCCTCATGACCCTGGTCGTCCTCAGTCTCGCGGCGCCCCTGATCGCTCCCTCCAATCCCTATGACACCTCTTCCATTGATGTGATGGATGCCGAGATACCGCCTTCCTGGATGGAGGGCGGCCAGGAACGGTTTCCGCTGGGGACGGACATCCAGGGGCGTGACCTCCTCAGCACCATGCTGTACGGGATGCGCCTTTCCGTGTTCATCGGCTGCGGGGCCGTCGTGCTCCAGGCGTTCATCGGTATCGTCGTCGGCCTGATATCGGGATACCTGGGCGGCAAGACGGATGCCTTTCTCATGCGCCTTGCCGACGTCCAGCTTTCCTTCTCCACCATGATGGTGGCCATTATTATCAGCGCCATTTTCCAGGTCGCCTTCGGCGTTGGGCGTTATGAGGACCTGGCGTTGCCGCTTCTCATCATCATCATCGGGCTTGCCGAATGGCCCCAGTACGCCCGGACGGTCCGTGCCTCCGTGCTGGGCGAAAAGTCAAAGGAGTATGTCGAGGCGGCACGCGTCATCGGACTGAGCGCCCGCCGGATCAGGTGGCGGCACATCCTCCCCAACACCCTGTCACCGGTCCTGGTCATTTCGACCATACAGGTGGCGAATGCCGTGATGAGCGAGGCGGCCCTCTCTTTTCTCGGGCTGGGCATGCCTATTACGAAGCCCTCGCTGGGGTCGCTCATCAATTCCGGTTTTGAGTACATATTCAGTGGTTCCTGGTGGATAACCTTTTTCCCGGGGATCCTGCTTGTCGTTTTTATCCTGGTCGTCAATCTCCTGGGCGACTGGCTGCGGGATGTGATGAACCCGAAATTATACAAGGGATAACGGTGGAACCGTGAGCACGCACCACTTACTGGATGTCAGAGACCTCGAGGTGACCTTCGCCCTGAGAACGGGCAGCCTGATCGCGATCAATCGTGTCAGCTTTACCGTGGACCGCGGTGAGCGGGTCGGCCTGGTGGGTGAAAGTGGTGCGGGCAAGTCCGTGACCGGCTTTGCCATCTTAAAGCTCATCAGCAAACCGGGATTTATTTCAAACGGCCACATCTTCTTTGACGGCCGCGACCTGGCGACGCTCAGCGACGAGGAGATGCGGCAGGTCCGGGGCAACGGGATTAGCATGATATTCCAGGATCCCATGATGACGCTCAATCCCGTTCTTACGATCGGGACCCAGATGGTGGAAACCCTCCAGGCCCACCGGGACATCTCGCGGCGGGAGGCGGAAGCGGTCGCTTTGGACCGGCTGCGCCGGGTGCACATCCCGTCTCCGGAGAAGCGTCTGAAGCAGTATCCCCATGAGTTCTCCGGCGGCATGCGACAGCGGATCGTCATCGCCATCGCCCTCATCACCGATCCCGCGCTGATCATCGCCGACGAACCGACCACCGCCCTGGACGTGACCATCCAGGCCGAGATCATGGACCTCCTCCTGGAATTGTGCGAGTCCGAGAGAACGGGGCTCATCCTGATCACCCACGACCTGGGCGTCGTTTCGCAGGTGACGGAAAAGATCGTCGTCATGTATGCCGGGGATATCGTGGAAATGGGCTCCACGGAACGCATCATCGAGAACCCCCGCCACCCCTATACGAAGGGCCTGATCAAGGCCCTGCCCGACCAGGATACGCCCGGCGGGCGCCTGAACCAGATACCGGGGGTCATGCCCACGCTGATGGATATTCCGCCGGGATGTTCTTTTCATCCCCGGTGCACCATCAGCGAGCCTGTCTGCCGCAGCGAATTACCCCGGCTGGCCGCCGTCGACGATCCGGGCCACCTTGTGGCCTGTCATGTGGTGACCCGGAAAGGAGGGCGCCATGCCTGATGCCGCGGCGGGACTTCTGAAGGTGGAGAACCTTGTCAAGCATTTCGATATCTCCGGCGGATACCTGGAGCAGTTGTCCCATGAAGGGTTGCGTATCGTCCGGAGGCGTACCATCGTGCAGGCCGTCAACGGCGTGAGCTTCACCATCTATCCCGGGGAAACGCTCAGCGTTGTCGGTGAGAGCGGGTGCGGCAAATCAACCCTCGCCAGGGCCGTTCTCAACCTGTACCCCCCGGACAGCGGCCGCATCTACTACCGGGACCGGCGGATCGATAATCTGACACCGGAGAAAATGCTGCCCTACCGGGCCAGGATGCAGATGATCTTTCAAGACCCTTACGCGTCGCTGAACCCCCGGATGACGGTCCAGCAGGCGCTCAACGAGCCGGTCAAATTTCACTTCCGGTCCATCACGGAGAGTGAAGTGCGCGAGCGGGTCGTGACGGTCATGGAGCAGGTCGGGGTCGATCCCAAGTGGGTCGACCGGTATCCCCACGAATTTTCCGGCGGGCAGCGGCAGCGGATCAGCATCGCCCGGGCGCTCATGGTGGACCCCGAATTCATCGTTGCCGATGAACCTGTCTCCGCCCTCGATGTCTCGATCCAGGCACAGATACTGAACCTTCTCATGGACGCCCAGGAGAAGCGGGGGCTGACCTACATGTTCATCACCCACGACCTTTCCGTGGTCCGCCACATCAGCAGCCGGGTGGCTGTCATGTACCTGGGGCGGGTCTGCGAGCTGGCGAGAACGGCCGAGCTCTTTCACAGCCCGCGCCATCCCTATACCAGGGCACTTCTGAGCGCCATCCCGGATATCCGGAAGCGGCGGGAAAAGCATATCAAGCTCAAGGGAGAGGTCCCGACACCGATAGATCTTCCATCGGGATGTGTTTTTCACAGCCGGTGTGCCTTCGCGAACGAGCGATGCGTCCGTGAGATCCCTCCGCTGATCCCGCTTCCCTCGGGGACCTTCATCGCCTGCCACGGTGTGGAGGAGGGGCGGCTGTGAGCATGCATGTTCCCTGTCATGGAACGGGGATTCTCAATGGCATAACGATATGACGGTACACGTTAAAGGAATGAGCTCATGAGAACGAAGATCCTGGGTGTCGGTGGAAGCCCCCGGCGGGGCGGCAACACGGATATCCTGCTGAAGCGTATCCTCTCGGGCGCGGAAGCCGCGGGAATGGACACGAAAACGATCCTGCTCCGCGATGTGGCGTTCTCATCCTGCATCGGATGTGAGCGCTGCCGGAAGGACAAGATCTGTACCGGCATCACCGACGAACTGACGCCGTTCTATCAGGACATCATTTCTTCCCGCGGCCTGGTGCTGGTCTCGCCCTGTTATAATTACAACGTTACGGCCCTGATGAAGGCCTTTATAGACCGTCTCTATTGTTTCTATGACTTCACGGACGACCACCCGCGTCAATACTCCAGCCGCCTCGCCGGCCAGGGACGGACGGCTGTCATCGCGGTCGTCGGTGAACAGACAGACCCCCGGGATATGGGATACGCCGTCGAAATGCTGCGCATGCCCCTGGAGGCGTTAGGTTACGCGGTAATACGGGAATTGCCCGTGTACGGTTATTTTCACGCCGGGAAAGTGGCGGAATCGGGGGACGTCATGGACCGTGCGGAAGAACTGGGAAGGGCTCTCGCTTCATCACTGATGTAACAGCATCTCCTGCCTCATCATTTCACCCACCGACTTTTCAGGTATTTCCACCGGTCGAATCAGGGATTCCCTGATATGAAATCCGGACCGGGGCCATGTAGAAAAAACACTGCATGCGATGCGCCTGCGCGCGTCGTCAAATATCTCTTCTTTTCTGTCTTGGCACCTTCATGACTGTTTGCCGGGTCACGCACAAGATGCGTGGCCCGGAAAACAGGAATCGAGCAGGGGCCCTCAGAAAGCGAGCGTCAAGGAGGAATGTGAACAATGGCCGTGAGTGAACAGGAATTCTATGAAAAGGTGTTTCCCGTACCCGATCACGTCAGGGGAAAATCCTACATAAAAAGCAGGGAAGAATATGAAAAAATGTACCGTGAATCGGTGGAAACCCCCGATGTTTTCTGGGCCCGCGAAGCCGAGAAACGGTTGAGCTGGATGAAACCCTTTGATCAGAACCGGGTGAGCGACTGGTCCTTTGACAAGGACGAGCTCCATGTGAAGTGGTTTGAGGGTGGAAAACTGAATGTGAGTTACAACTGCCTTGACCGGCACCTGGCGACGAAAAAGAACAAGGCAGCCATCATTTTTGAGGGAAACGACCCCAACGACTGGAAGACCTTTACCTATTTCGACATGTACCGTGAAGTGAACAAGTTCGCCAATGTATTGAAGAAACTGGGAATCGGAAAGGGGGACCGGGTATCCATCTATCTTCCCATGATCCCGGAACTGGTGATCACCATGATGGCCTGCACCCGCGTGGGAGCGGTTCACTCCATCGTGTTCGGCGGCTTTTCGGCGGAGGCCCTTCGGGACCGTATCAACGACTGCGGCGCGAAGCTTCTCATAACCTGTGACGGAACATTTCGCGGCGCGAAGGCGGTCCCCCAGAAATCGAACGCTGACAAGGCTGTCGCCCAGTGCCCGTCGATCGAAAAACAGATCGTCGTCAAGAGAACCGGTATCGAAGTTCCCATGAAGGAGGGGATGGACCTCTGGTACGAGGAACTGATGGCCGACGCACCCCTCTATTGCGAGCCCGAGGAGATGGACGCGGAGGACCCCCTCTTTGTTCTTTACACGTCGGGATCGACAGGGAAACCCAAGGGCGTCGTGCATACCACGGGAGGGTATCTCCTGTACGCCGCTATTACCCATCAGCTTGCCTTTGACGTGCATGATGAGGATATCTTCTGGTGCACCGCCGATATCGGGTGGGTTACCGGCCACACCTACTGTGTCTACGGGCCGCTGTGCAACGGTTCGACGAGCATCATCTTCGAAGGTGTCCCCAGTTACCCCGCCTACGACCGTTTCTGGGCGATCGTGGAAAAATACAATGTCAATATCTTCTATACGGCGCCGACGGCGATCCGCGCCATTGCGAAGGAAGGCGACGCGTGGGTCGACAAGCATGACATTTCATCGCTGCGGGTGCTCGGTTCCGTCGGGGAACCGCTGAACCCCGAAGCATGGCTCTGGTACTACAATAAGATCGGCGCGGGCCGCTGCACGATCGTCGATACCTGGTGGCAGTCGGAGACAGGCGGGCACATGATCCTTCCTCTCCCGGGCGCCATTGATATCAAACCGGCCAAGGCAATGGTTCCCTTCTTCGGTGTCGTCCCCGTCCTGCTTGATGATGAGGGCAAGGAGATCGAAGGGCCGGCCAGGGGCTCGCTGTGCATCAAGACCGCCTGGCCCGGCATGCTCCGTGGCGTCTGGGGAGACCCGGAGAAGTTCAGGGAAAATTATTTCGTCCAGGCAAACGGCTATTATTTCACCGGTGACGGCGCGGAACGCGATGAGGACGGCGATATCCAGATCACCGGCCGGGTGGATGACGTTATCAATGTGTCGGGTCATCGCATGGGCACCGC
This sequence comes from Deltaproteobacteria bacterium, assembly GCA_016933965.1. Taxonomy (NCBI): domain Bacteria; kingdom Pseudomonadati; phylum Myxococcota; class Myxococcia; species Deltaproteobacteria bacterium. The sequence continues at coordinate 27,598 of JAFGTS010000032.1, forward strand.
CGAGATCGAAGCGGCCCTTGCCGCCTATCCCGATGTGGCGGAGGCCGCCGTCGTGGGATTCCCCCATGATCTGAAGGGGCAGGGCATCTTTGCCTATGTGACGTTGAAAAATGACGTGGAGAAGACCGATGAGCTCCGGAAAGCCCTCGTACAGCATGTAAGGGCTGAGATCGGTCCCATTGCCTCGCCCGACTTCATCCAGTGGGCCGACGGGCTTCCCAAGACACGGAGCGGCAAGATTATGCGACGGATCCTGCGAAAGGTCGCCGCCAAAGATTTTACGGAATTCGGCGATACCTCGACGCTTGCCGAACCGGGTGTTGTGGGTGAGCTCGTAGAAGCACGCAAAAAGCTCGGCTGATCGAAACATCACGACCGATCTATAAAAAAGGGCCCGGGAGAGCATTCTTCCGGGCCCCTTTGTTTCCGATGACTGCACATGCCGGTGTCTTTGGTACATTCACATCAACTTGATTTTTCTTGATTATCACTTGCTGGAATGGTAAAAAAAAACAACTTCTCAGGTCGCTCTCCGCTTTCATGTCTTCCTTTGGAGCTTTTAGTATCTTGCATGTCTTGCAAAAGACCTGAACCACGAAATGTTGAATATGAAAAAGGAGAAACAAACGATGAAAAACGAAAAGGGTTTCACGCTCATAGAGATCATCGCGGTCCTTATCATTCTGGGTATCCTTGCAGCGACAGCCATTCCCAAATACTTCGACATGCAGGCAGAGGCGGAAATCAAGAGCCTCCATATCGCGTTGAACGATATGAAGAGCCGGGCCGTCACGGCCTACGCGAAATCCATGATTGTAAACAACGGAGTGGCACAAACGATCGGCGCCTTTTCCGTTCTGGGATTTACGTCGACCCTTGACGTGACCGATGCCTATCAGGATTTTGCGGGAACCTGGAACTTTGCGAGTAATACCCAGATCAATTATGACGGCAAGAATTTCGATTCGGCCACCTTCACCCTGACCGCCGGGACCCCTCCGACGATCGATCTGTCCGTTACGAGATAGAAAAGCTGGCCCATTACGGCGGCCATGTTCTGCGGGCGAGGGAAATTGACCGATGATGGAAGCCATTCTGGCCGGGTTTGTATTGGGACTCCCGGCGGGGCTGGCGCCGGGACCGCTTCTCGCCTTCGTGCTTGCCCAGACGATAAAGCATGGTCCGATCGAGGGAATCAAGAGTTCTTTGGCCCCGCTTGTCACCGATGTTCCCATAATTATACTTTCTCTTGTTCTCATGAAACATGTGGCCCGTTTCGGCCCGCTCTTCGGCATCGTTTCCCTTGCGGGCGGGCTCTACCTGATCTATCTGGCCTATGACTGTGCGCGGGTACCGGTTCAGAGTGAGGGACTGCTCGCTGAATATCCCCGGTCGCTCCGAAAGGCCGTTCTCATCAACTTCCTGAACCCTCACCCCTATCTCTTCTGGGCGACCGTCGGGGCGCCGCTGATCATTCGGTTTGCCGGGAAGAGCTCGGCGGTGGCTGTTCTGTTCCTTATTTTTTTCTATATCGGCCTTGTGGGTTCAAAAGTTCTTCTCGCCCTCGTGGGTGGGCGATACCGGACCGTGCTTACGGGACGTGGATATCGGTATATACTGCGCGTCCTTTCCGGGGCGCTTGTGCTCTTCGCCGTCTTTCTGCTGAAAGAGGCCTGGCGGTATCTCGGTTCCGGAGGGACCTTCCTGTAAGGGGAAATTGCTTGACTTATTCGCGGTTCTCAGTATGGTTCCACATGCATTGTTGTTTCACTGGGGCGAGGGCCGCCAGGGGGTGGTTCTGTGGCTGCGGCGTGTGCGGGGGACCATGCCGGTGACCCGGGGGGGTGTTCCAGCATGCCAAGGACGGGGTTACTATGAAATTTCAGTGGACGATCAGAAAAAAGCTGTTCTTCAGCCATTTCCTGGCCATTATACTGGTATCGGGAAGCATCGGCACTTACTTCTATTTCAGTTCTGTCACGAGCCTCATGGAAAGTCTCCAGGACCGGCTGCGGTACAGCGCCGCCCTGATCAGCAGGACCATAGACGCCGCCGAGCTTCACGGTATCGATGATGAATCGGATACATCAGACCCCGCCTACCTGAAGACACTCTCCGAACTGCGCATGTACCGCCGCATGAACCAGGACATCGCCTATCTCTATATCATGCACCGGGTCGGCGAAAAGGTATACTTCGTCGTTGATTCCGATGAGACGGAAGCTCAGGCGCTGCCTGGCAGGGAATATGAGGAAACCGTTCCCACACTCATGGCGGGCTTTACAGGCATTTCCGTGGACGACCGGATATACAGTGATGAATGGGGCTCCTTTCTTTCAGGATACGCTCCCATCAAGAACGGCATGGGCGAGTACCTCGTGGGAATCGACATGCGGGCCACGGAGGTGCAGAAAAAATTTCAGGCCCTGCGGATATCGGGCATTGTCTCACTGGCCTGTTCCGTTCTGCTGGCGATGATATTCAGCACGCTTCTGGCGTCCCGCCTGACCGTTCCCATCAGTATGCTCATCTCACGCTGCCGGGCCATTGCCGACGGCCGTCTGGACCAGCAGATCGATGTGCGAACGAATGATGAACTGAACGATCTCATAGACGCATTCAACGGCATGTCGCAGAACCTGTCGGATTCGGAATTGAAAAAGCAGCATGCCTATGATGCCCTCGAGCGTGCCCGTGACGAGCTTGAGATCCGCGTTGAGCAGCGGACCAGGGACCTGAAGGAAGTGAATGAACAACTGAGCCAGGAGGTGACAGATCGCATCCGCGCTGAAAAGGCGCTTGAACAGGCTGCTATGACCGATCCCCTGACAGGGTTGCTCAATCGCCGGGCCATGACAGGATATCTGCGGCATGAAATGGCGCGTAACAAGCGAATCGGTGCCCCCTTTGCGATCCTCCTGGCCGATCTGGACCATTTCAAGGATATCAATGACATGAAGGGACACGATGTGGGCGACGAGGTGCTCATCGAAACGGCGAGACGGCTGAGAAACATTATCCGCGGCCAGGATACGGTATCGCGGTGGGGTGGGGAGGAGTTCCTCCTCCTGCTGCCCGATACGGACCTCTCGGGCGGCATGATCGTCGCGGAAAAGATCCGTGGGCGGGTGGCGGATGAAACGTACCTCGCGAGCGGAAAGATCGTCACCGCGACGATCAGTATCGGAGCGGCTCAGTACCAGGCAGGTCAAAGTATCGACGATTGTATAAAAGCCGCTGATATCGCCCTGTACAATGCAAAAACGCGCGGTCGCAACCGGGCGGAATCTCAGGAATAGAGGACGGTTCGACCACCGATGACGGAAATGGTTCAACATATTCCGGCGATCATACGGGTCGTCATCGCTTTTTTCGTCATCCTGGCCGCCATCCGGGGAAGATTATCCCTCGGCAACGCTTTTCTCCTCGGTGCCCTCTGCCTGGGGGTCCTCTTCGGACTGGACGCCCGCTCCATGGCCGGGACCCTGTTGCGGTCTGTCATCTATCCCAAAACACTTTTCCTGGCCATTGTCGTCTCCCTTATCCTTGTCCTCAGCAGCAGCATGGAGCTCGCAGGGCAGATGAACCGGCTTCTCTCCCGTTTCCGGGGCCTGATATCGAAACCAAGGATCACTCTTGTCATCTTTCCCGCATTGATCGGTCTCCTTCCAATGCCGGGCGGGGCCGTTTTTTCGGCCCCCATGGTGAAGGAACTGGGCGGGCGGACCGGGTTGGGTCCTGACCATCTGAGTTACATCAATTACTGGTTTCGCCATATCTGGGAATACTGGTGGCCTTTGTATCCCGGCGTGCTACTGGCCACCAGTCTTTCAGGCATCGATCTCTGGACTTTCGCGGTTTCCATGATCCCTCTTACCCTGGCGGCCTTTGCATTTGGATATCTGCCCCTCAGGAATCTGCACCTGCCTGCCGGTGAGGGTCAGGCGGGACGGCGCCCGTCCCTGGTCCCGTTTCTTCGGGAACTGTCGCCGATCGCGCTGGTGATCGCCGGCGGACTTGGCCTGGGAATGGTATTCTCTCACTTTTTTCCGGAGAGCAATGTTGCCAAGGAATCGGGGTTGATCATCGCTCTGTGCATTGCCATTGTCTGGGTCTGGTACGATAACCGGCTGGGCCCGGTGAAGATCAGAAGGGTGCTCACCGACCCTCACATCCTAAGCATGTTGTACATGGTGTTGGCCATTTTCGCATTCAAGGGAATTCTTGAAGGAAGTCAAGCGATTACGTTGATCAATGACGAGATCGCCAGGCTCCATGTCCCCCTCACCGCCGTTGTGGTGCTCCTTCCTTTTTTCGTGGGGGCCGTCGTGGGAATTACCGTTGCTTTTGTGGGAAGTACCTTTCCCATCATAATATCTCTCGTGGTGTCCTTCGACGGGACGTCGTCGCTGATGCCCTACATCATGCTTGCCATGGGATGCGGGTTCCTGGGGGTCATGCTCACCCCCCTGCATCTCTGTTTCATGCTCTCCAATCAGTATTTTAAAACGGGGATCACAGCCGTATACCGGCATATGGTTCTGCCCTGCCTGTGTTTTTTCCTTGTCTGCCTGTCCTACTTCTTTATTTTACGACGGTTGTTCGACTCACTGTAAGGAAAGTGAATGTTCGAACGCTCTGAAAGCAGGTTGCCGGCGAAGGGACCGCTGAACAGAGCGATGACATATAGCAGTTGCCGGGATGGGCTTTTTTCGTGTATAAAAGATAACACCTTCGTAAAAGGTCCATATGTTTCGTTATGCTTCATCCCGATGCAGCAGCCGCTGCAGCAGGGGATGGAGGGGTGATCTATGGAAAAAAACAGGGGATATTTCATGCACGGACATCGGGCCCATGTCGTCATCACGATGATCATCTTCGTTGTGGCGGCTCTCGCTGTGATATGTTCACCGGCAGGTGCTGAGAAGGTCTACAAATGGATCGATGATGATGGTGTTATCCACCTTTCTGACAGTCCTCCCCGTAAATCGGAGAGTGCAAAAAATTCTGTGGAAGTCATCCGTGTGCCCATGAGCAGAAACCGTGGTGCTTCCGATTCGGTGTCCGATGAAGGGGGAATCACAATACCTCTTACAGCCACGAATCAGGGATATCTGGTAGATGTCCTTTTTAACGATTCCGTGAAGGCAACGCTGGTACTCGATACTGGTGCGAGTCTGGTGGTAATTTCGGAAAATCTCTTTCGACGGTTGGGACAGAAGAAACTTCGAGGTGCGCCGAAAGTGAAGCTTATAACAGCAAACGGCCTTATTGAAGCGGACCCGTCAATAATCAGAAAAATACAGGTCGGTACGGTTTTTAAGGAAAATGTACCGACAGCGGTGACGCCGGACAGCGTCATGTATGAGAACTGTGACGGTCTTTTGGGACTGAGCTTTCTCCGTGATTTTCACATGACCATCGATCATGAGAAAAAAACGATCGTATTAAAAGAACGGTAATTTCCCTTTTCCCGGTCCGCCCCGGCAAAACGCCCGCCGGGCACCCCGAAGATTTTTTCAAGTGCCCTGTTCATTTTCTCCATGCGATAGACATGATGTTATGAGTTATTCCGAAACGACCGGTGAACCGGGAGGGGATCACCCGGGCGGAAGGACGGGTGATGAACGGCAGAAATAAAAGAATGACATTGTCATGGACCGTGGTTGACGGTTCATCCCCGCGGGCCTGTGAATTCGTGGCACGTGAAACGGGGCTTCCGAAAGGCCGCGTCAAGGACGCCATGAGCAAGGGCGCCCTGTGGGTCCGCAGGAAAGGCTCACCGGGAAGGCGGCTGCGGCGGGCCACGACGGTGCTCAAAAAGGGCGATATCGTGGAGTTCTATTACGATGAAGCCCTGCTGGCCCGTGAACCGCCGCGCGGCCTGTGCCTGGAGGATTTTGAGAACTACAGCCTGTGGTACAAACCTTCAGGGTTGATGGCGCAGGGGACGAAGTTCGGAGACCATTGCTCGCTTCTTCGCCAGGCGGAGCTCTTCTTCGGTGGTGAGCGTGGCGTGTTCCCCGTTCACCGTCTTGACCGGGAAACGGCGGGCCTTGTTCTGACAGCTCACACCCGGGCGGCGGCGGCGAAGCTTTCCCGCCTGTTTCGTGAAGGCCTGGTCATCAAGCGATACCGTGCCGAGGTCTCCGGAAACCTTGCGAACTGGAAAAGATCGGGTGCCATGGAGGGGCCGGTACAGGGCAGGGAGGCCCGCACGGAATTTACATTCAGGGAGTACCGGATCGAAACGGATTCGTCCCTCGTCGATATCACGCTCGGGACGGGGCGAACGCACCAGATACGCCGCCATTTCGCCGCTGCGGGTTTCCCCCTGGTCGGGGACCCACGGTACGGCAGAGGGAACAAGAACCGGGAGGGGATGATGCTGTGTGCCCGGGAACTTGTGTTCGAGTGCCCTTTCGGCGGGGGTCGCCGTTCTTTCTGCGTGGATCGGTACCCCGATATATGCGGGTCTCTGTGAGAGAACGATACAAAACATCATTCCCGGTTTTTCACTCGAATTCTTGAGCCCGGGCCCCCTGGATCCCGAAAAATACAGTACCTTTTCGGAGGTGAGCTGAAAAGTTATAACGTTTTCAAACATAGACAGGAAGGAGAGGAGACATGGAGGGTTTTCGATCACTGATGGGTCAGTTGAACGCGCTCATTGCGGGTGCGATAGCGGGCAATGAGGTGTGGAGATTTGTCGCGTCACTTGTCATTATCGTTGGAGGATTTTCCCTGCTCGAGGTCCTGTGGCGGCGAGCGAACCGGTGGGTCGAGGACGTTATGGATAAAAAGCAGTACCGGAAATGGCTGCCGCACCTGTCGGGCTTCCTTCCCGCTGCGCGCGTAGCCGCCGCAGCGGTCCTGTTACGCCTTTCCGAAGTGCCCCTTTTCCTGCCGGAGCGGTTGCTCGCGCTTCTACACGGCCTTGAAGCCTTTCTTCTGGCCCTTGCGCTGATGATCTTTCTGTTTCAATGTATCAGGCTGCTTGACCTCGTGTCGATCATACTTCCCGGACGCTATCGCCGGAAATTTACTGAGGACATACTGAAGGGTCTCAAGGGAATTCTCAGGATAGCCGGTGTCCTTCTCACGGCCGCCGCCTTTATCTATACACAGAAGTCGATCCTTCCCGCCTGGCTTGTCGAATCATCGGCCTGGCGGTACCTTTCTCTGATGTTCGTCGTCCTGATCCTTTTCCTGGGAGGGCGGTTCTTTAATTCTTTTCTGCAGACCGTCACGACGGCTCTCAAAGATTCCACGGAGCGGGCGCGGTTGCGTCTCGTCATGCAGGCTTCCCTGTGGCCGGTCCGGCTGCTCCTGGCGATGATCATCATCTTCGCCGTCCAGGAAATTCTCGTTCTGTCTCCCGGCGCGGAGCGTATTGCGGAAATACTGGCGGAGAGCCTGGGAGTGCTGGTGGTTGTCGTCTTCCTTTACAAATTGCTCGATCTCGTTGATTATGAACTGATCCGGTTCGTGAAACGCGAGGATAACGATTACGATATGAACCTGGTGCAGTTCGTCCGTATCGCTGCCAAGGTCCTTATCGTTGTTTTCGGTGTTGTCTTTCTCATGAAGACCGTAACGGGAAAACCCATGACCACGCTCCTGGCCGGTCTCGGTATCGGCGGCCTCGCGGTGGCCCTGGCCGCCCAGGATACGCTGAAAAATCTTTTCGGCAGCTTCATGCTCATGATAGACAAACCATTTGCCGTGGGGGATTGGGTCAAGGTTGAAGGGACCGATGCCATCGTCGAGGAGATCGGCTTCCGGTGCACCCGCCTCAGGAGTTTCTGGGGGAACCTTATCTCGATACCGAATGAGAAAATGGCTTCCATGAGTATTGAAAACGTGCAGCGGCGGCCGTACATCAGGCGCTGGATGAACCTGACCATTACCTATGACACACCCCCGAAGAAGGTGGAACGGGCCGTGGCTATCGTCAAGGATATCCTTTCAAGTCGGCCCGAACTGGATCCGGCCTATCCGCCCCGGGTCCATTTCAACAATTTTAATGACGCGTCGCTGAACATTCTTGTCGTGTACTGGTATCGTATCAATAATTACTGGGAATCGATGGTGTTCAACGAAAAGATAAACTTCGAGGTGCTCCGGGCCTTCAATGAGGAGGGGATCGAATTCGCTTTCCCGACCACCACCACCTACCTGGCCCATGATGAGCGGAGGCCGCTCACGTTTACCCTTGCCGGGTCACCGGGGGTACTGCCGGAGGGGACGCGGACGAATTGAAAAAAACCGGAAGATGTCGGACCGTTGCGGCATCACCTCTTGAAAAAATATCTTGAATAGAGTGTGAAAGGAGCATAAAGAAACAAACAATACGAAGCCGTTACGGGAAGCAATGCCGGCGGCGAAACCCATCACGGAATGAGAACGTGAAAACAGAGGTGGATACAACACTTGCGGGTTCAAAAAGGGGCGGGAGGGCCGTTCTCGTGCTGACCCGCAACCATGACGACGCGCGGAAGCTCTCCCCCTGTTTCCGGGGTGGCAGGTCCATCGATGAAACTGATACCGTGGCATCGGCCCTTGAGATGCTCCGCAGGAAGCACTACGATTTTGTCTTTGCGGACATTGAGATCCTTCGAGAAAAACTGGCGGGAAATGGATACAAGACAGTCCTCCAGCCCTTCTGGCTCGCTTCTTCAGGCGTGGAGATCATCGTCATGGCCCCCCAGGAAATGATCAGGGAGGCCGTCATGGCCGTCAAGGCCGGCGCCAGCAACTATCTGACCTATCCCCTGAATCCCGATGAAGTGAAGTTCGTCACCGACAGCATCTATGAATCGGTCGTCATGCAGTCGGAATTCGAATACCTGCGCGACAAGTTCTGGGAGAAAGATTCACTCGAAGCGGCTCAGACCCGGAGCCCCCTCATGAAGAAGGTCTTCGAAAAGCTGAAAATGGTATCCTCCACGAAAAGCACCGTTCTCCTCAGTGGTGAAACGGGAACGGGTAAGGGGGTCCTTGCCCGCCTGATACACAGCCACAGTAACCGCAGTGAGGGGCCGTTCATCGGCCTGCACTGCGGCGCCATTCCGGATACACTGCTGGAAAGCGAGCTTTTCGGTCACGAGAAGGGGGCCTTCACGGGTGCCGTGAAGCGACAGATGGGAAAATTCGAGATTGCCAAGGGTGGGACCATCTTTCTTGATGAGATCGCCACGATAACACCGCCGGCCCAGATCAAACTGCTTCAGGTTCTCCAGGACGAAGTGTTCCAGCGTGTCGGTGGCGAGGAGGTCATCGAGGCCGATGTGCGGGTCATCGCCGCGACCAACACGGACCTGAAATACATGACCGATGTCGGCCAGTTCAGAAGGGACCTGTATTATCGTCTGAACGTGTTCCCCATAGAGATCCCGCCTCTGCGGGAGCGTCCCGAGGACATTCCCCTCTTTATCGATATCTTTCTGAAGAAGCTGAACAAGTTTTCCACCAAGGAGATATACGGCGTCCATCCCGATGTCATCAAGGCATTTCGGAAATACTCATGGCCGGGCAACATAAGGGAACTTCAGAACCTGATCGAACGGGCCTATATCATAGAGGAATCATCCGTGTTGACACCTGAGAGCTTCCCCTCGGAACTCTTTGCGGATGATCTCTGTGTCGGGGGCGTGATGGTCGATACATCACTGACCCTGCGCGAGTTGCGCCAGTCGGGAATAGAGCAGCTTGAGCGGCTCTACGTGAAAGACCTCCTCAGGGAGAAGAAGGGCAGTATAAAAGATACGGCCGCCGCCGCGGGGATCACCACCCGCCACCTCTTCAAGCTGATGAAAAAATACGACCTCCACAAGGAAGACTTTAAAAGCAAAGGCGGTTGACCATACAACATCAACAGCCTGTTACCCTGATGTGTATCCCTTTTGAAGCGGGTTTTACGGGGTTTAAAAGTTTTTCTCCTCCCTTTGTAAAGGGAGGCCGGGAGGGATTTTTGTATGTAAAATCCCCCTTGATCCCCCTTTGCCAAAGGGGGAACTAAAGGAACACTTGATATCTCGCGTTTTACGATTTTCACTCTGTCGCTCTGTCGCTTTGCCCCTTTGTCGCTTTGCCTTTTTCCCACCGAAACGTTTGCTTGATAACTTTTATCAATTATGCAAAATTAAACACATATCATCATCTATGTTCTGAGGATTGCCGAAGGCCGGCACGGTTGTTTTCGGATCGCCGGAAGTGATCCGGCGCGGTGCCGGCGGTTTTCAGGCGGCGTGATCGGGCATACCGATCACCGGGGACGGCAAGAGTGGGGGGCTGGTCGTGACATCCATGGACGTTTCTGAACGCGAGTATACTGAGCACCAGATCCGTGAACGCATAAAAGAGTTGCAGGCGTTTTACAATCTGTCAGAACTGGTCGCGAGGGAAGACATCAGCCTGGATGAACTGTTTCAGGAATATGCGAATATCCTGCCGAGAAGCTGGCAATACCCCGCAATCGCCTGTGCCAGGATAAAGGTCGATGGAAGCGAGTTCCGTTCGGATAACTTCAGGGAATCCGAATGGATACTGTCTGAGCCGCTCAAGGTACACGGCTCGGTTGCGGGGAAGATCGAAGTTGCGTACCTTGAAGAGATGCCGGATAGTGACGTGGGGCCGTTCCTGAAGGAGGAAAGGCAGCTCTTGAAGGCCATCGCCGAGCGGCTGGGGCACATCATCGAGCGCAAACGTGGCGAGGAGGAAGTACGAAAACTTCTCTCGGAAAAGGAACTCCTCCTCAGGGAAGTGCACCATCGTATCAAGAACAACATGTCAACGGTTATGGGCATGCTGTCACTCCAGGCGGATGCTTTGAATGACCCATCATGTGCCTCTTCTCTCGCTGATGCGCGAAGCCGTATCCAGAGCATGATGGTTTTGTATGACAGGTTGTACCGGTCTTCTGATTTCAGGGCGATATCGACGGAGGAATACATTGCATCCCTGATCGATGAGATCGTCGGTAATTTCCCCAACCATAGATCGGTCAGAATAGAAAAACGGATAGATGATCGGGTCCTCGACGCGAAGACCTTATCCCCTGTGGGTATCATTCTCAATGAGTTGCTCACGAACGCGATGAAACACGCCTTTGCCGGCAGGGAAGAAGGGTTGATAGGCGTGACCTTTTCGTTCCGGGACGGCCATGCGATCCTCGATATTTACGATGATGGCGTGGGTATTCCGGAAGACTTCGATATCAAGGCCTCCACCGGGTTCGGGATGCAGCTCGTCGACATGCTCACGGAACAGCTTGGAGGGACCCTTCGGGTCGAACGGCGGCAGGGGACACGGTTCATCATCGAATTTGACGTATAACCTGTCCCCGGGGCGCTTCACTCTTCCGTGCCGGACCGTTCCCGCAGTTTCCTGCGCAGGACCTTGCCGATCGCGCTCTTCGGCAGCATATCGATGAACTCGACGATTCTCGGCCGTTTGTACGTGGCCATTTTCTCTTTGCAGAACTCAAGGATATCTTCTTCCGTGGTTTTGCCCCTGAATTCTTCCTTCAATACCACACACGCCTTGACGGTCTCTCCCCGATATTCGTCGGGAACGCCGATAACGGCGACCTCCATGACCGCCGGGTGCTGCATTATATCCGATTCCACATCGAAGGGCGAGATATTGTAGCCGGAGGCGATGATCAGGTCCTTGATGCGATCGACAAAGAAGATGAACCCTTCCTCGTCCATGTAGCAGGCGTCTCCCGTGTGAAGCCAGCCATCGGTCTGGAAGGTTTCCTTCGTATCTTCCGGTTTGTTCCAGTATCCCTTGGCGACCTGGAGACCCCGGTACATCAGTTCACCCGTTTCTCCTCTCGGGAGGATTTCCCCCGTTTCGGGGTTGACGATCTTTGCCTCGCCGGCTACGGGAACCCCGATCGAATCGGGGTTCGAGCGGTTGGGGAGGTTCACGATCGCTCCCGCGTTGCATTCCGTCATACCCCAGCCCTGACTGAGCTTTATTCCCGTGTTTTCGTGCCAGCGTTTCTGCAGTTCCGAGGGTACCGGCGCGCCCGCTGCGATGCAGACCTTCAGGTTGCCGAGGTCATGGCTTTTCAGATCGGGCTGTCCCAAAAGCGCGATATACACCGTGGGTATCGCCACAAGCGAATCGACCTTCCATGTATCGATCAGACGCAGGTATTCCGCGGCGTCGAACATGGGCATGAGGACCACGGTCCCGCCCTTGTAAAGCATGGGATGGAGCATGAGGTAGTAACCGCCGATGTGAAACATGGGAAGTATCTGGAGGTTGACGAAGTCATGATCGCAGCCGACGGTGTGACATTGCGCGAGGCAGGCGTTTATCATGCTGTAGTGTGTTTCCATGACGCCCTTCGGCGGTCCCGTGGTTCCCGCGGTATAGATGATCAGTGCCGTGTCTTCCTTGGAATTCACCGTAACTGCCGGCGGCGTGGGTGGATAGGATTCCAGCAGTTCCATGAAATCGACGGTGCCCGGGATGGACTGCTTTTCGCTCGTCAGGATCGGCGGCACCCATCCGTCGGGTCCGGAGAAGTCGCGGATATATACGCTGATGACATGTCGAAGCCCTGTCCGGCCTTTGATACGATCGATCAACGGGCAGAGGAGGTCAAGGCAGATCACCGTCTGGGCGCCGGAATCGTTGAGAATATAGGACATTTCATTATCCTGGAACATGACGTTGCAGGGAACGGAGATGGCCCCGAGCTTGATGACGGCGTGAAAGGCGAGGACCGCCTGTATGGACAGGGGCAGGACCACGGCGATACGGTCACCTTTTCTCACGCCCATGGCGACCAGCGCCGTCGCGAGCCGGTCCGAGAGTTCATCCATTTCCCTGTACGTGACCTCGCGACCCATAAAGACCAGGGCCGTTTTCAGGGGAAACCGGTAAACGGATTCCTTTACGAGATCGTAAAAATTTCCCTCGGGGGCGGGCGGTACCGGTTCGGCACCCCAGCCCGGGTCATGCCTGACATACGAAAAATGTTCAAAAATATTTGGAAAATCCTTCTTCATGGTCCCCTCCTTTTTCCGATTTCATGCATATCGTATTGTTGTTTTACGCGACCCGGCCCATCAGTTTCCGATGGTCACCGCGAGGCCCGCGTCATTCACGATGCGTTTCAGAAGGGATATGTGAGCGTCAGAGGGTTGTTTCGCTTCGGGCATCTCATACACCGTGCCGATCTGTGCGCACTTGCTCATGCCGCCTTCGTGGTAGGGCAGAAATGAGACCTTCTCCACATTCAGGGTCTTCCCCAGCGTGGCGATACGACCGATCTCGTCGGGGTCATCGTTCACCCCCGCAATGAGCGGAATGCGAAGCCAGGTCCTTACACACCCTGCGATGTGTTCGAAATTGGACAGGATCAGTTCGTTGCCGACACCCGTAAAGGCGCGATGGATATCATCATCAAGTGTCTTGATGTCGTACAGTACCAGATCGAGGCAGGGGAGGATCTCGTCGAAGGCCAATTTCTGCGCGTACCCGGTCGTGTCCAGGGCGACGGAGAGACCTCGTTCCTTCAGGGCCGCTGCAAGCTCCGCGGCAAACCGATGCTGCATGAGCGGTTCGCCTCCGGAGAGGGTTACCCCTCCGCCGGAGTTATGGTAAAAGGGCAGGTCTCTTTCAACTTCTTCAATGATCTCATCACGGTCCATATAGGTGCCGGACACCTGGAGCGACCGGGAAGGGCAGGCGTCAAAACATTCCAGGCACTGGCGGCATGCATCCCAGTCGATCACCCTGCCCGTATCGGGTATCATATGGATAGCGTTGTGCGGGCATGCCTCCGCGCACCTCCCGCAGGCGGTGCATCGTATGTCCCTGGCTATCAACTGAGGCTGCATTCGCTGCGATTCCGGGTTGCTGCACCATTTGCAGGACAGGGGGCATCCCTTGAAGAATACCGTGGTCCTGATACCCGGTCCGTCATGGAGACTGAATCGCTGAATGTTGAATATGACGCCCTTTGTCATGGTTCCCCGGGGCCGCTCCCCCCTGGATTACCGGAATGACTGCTCCGTTCTGGCGATGATAGAATCCTGCAGCCCTTTGCTCAGGTCTACAAAGTAGGCACTGTATCCCGCCACCCGAACGATCAGGTCCTGGTAATTTTCGGGGTGTTTCTGGGCCTTCACATAGGTCTCTTTATCCGCCACGTTGAACTGGATATGACTGATCCCGAGATCGCCCCAGGTCCTCAGGTAGCTGATGAACAACTGTTTCATATCCCCGTCGAGCGCCGATGGGGGAAATTTCTGGTTCAGCAGGTGGTTGTAGGTTTTTGTCGTGCTTATCTTCGATGCCGATTTCAGCACGGCCGTAGGGCCTTTGAAGTCCGCTCCCTGAACCGGTGAAAGCGTGGCATCGGCAAAGGGGTCGCCGTCCCTGCGTCCGTCGGGTGTGGCCGGTGTGCTGATCCCCGATGCATAGGTTCCGGAAACGCCGCTTCCGTCGCCCCTGCAGGGGTAGCCGAAGCGGTCGGTGAATTCGGCCATCACCTCCGCAGTCCTGTGATGTATGAGCGAGGCGATGTCATCGGCATAGTCGTCATCGTTGCCGTACTTCGGTGCGTGAAGCACCCGCTGCCGGAGTTCGTCGTGTCCCTCCCAGTTCTTGTCCATGGCTTCGATCAGCTCTCCCATGGAGACCGTCCCGTCGTCGAAGACGAGTTTCTTGATGGCCGCGATACCATCGACGACGTTCGTGGTGCCGATGATGACGCAGAAATCATGCACCCGCGAAGGATAGATCCACCGGCGGCAGTCCTTTCCCTTTTTGATGCACCCTTCGAGGACTGCCGAATAAAACGGTCGCGGCAGGTATTTCTCGTATATGGTCCTGCAGGTGTTCTCGATCCTGTTCTGCCTGCCGAAAAAGTGGCGCACCTGTTCGAGGTAGGCCTCAATGACGTTGTTGATCGACGTGAAATCCGCCGGGTCGGGCGTCGGGGCGCCCCACTGTTCACCGGTTTCAGGATTGATACCCCGGTGCAGGGCCCACCACAGGCATTTCGGGAGTATAAGCCCGCCCAGGGCCCGCCGGGCGATGTTCTTTCCGGGGAGTTCGATGTAGACACATCCCGTTACGGCGTAGTCGCGGGCGTCTTCGAGGGGAACGTCCCATTCCAGCAGGGTGGGTAGCAACGTCATATCATTAAAAAATGACGGATACCCGATCCCCGTGCGCAGCACTTCGGTGACCCGTGAGAGAAGTTCGTCGGGCGTGCCGTCGTGATACCGGAGGGCGATGCTCGGTTCGAGACTGCGCATGATCCCGGCGGCTTCGAGCACCAGATAGGTCATTTCATTCGTGACGTCGTTACCGTCCTTATCGACACCGCCTATCGTAATGGCCTGGAGAGAGGCAACACCCCCATAGATCGCGCTCAGGATCGGCGAGTAGATCAGGCCCAGTTCATGGAATTTGACCCAGAGGAGCAGCAACAGTTCGAGGGCCCCCTCCCTGGTGATCTCCCCGCTCGCGAGATCTCTTTCCAGGTAAGGGCCGAAGACCTTGTCGAAGCGGACCCCGATCCCCAGTGTTGAGTATTCCAGGTATCTCATGACATGGATGAAGAAAAATGACTGGAGGGCTTCCTGAAGGGTCCGGGGTGGATGTTCGGGGACCCGCTCGCAGATCTCGGCGATCTTCAGGAGTCGCCCGCGGTCCTTCTCTTCCGTTGCCTCTTCCGCCTTCATACGGGCCAGGTCCGCGTATCGATGGGCATATGCTATGGCGGCCTTCAGGGTGATCAGGACCGCTTCGAGGAACTCCTTTTGTTCGATGTAATCGGCGGGGACCTCCCTGTCGATCGCCGCAAGTCGTTCCTGTGCCTCTTCCATGATGCCTTTCAGGCCGATCCTGAATATCTTTTCATAGTCGGGGATGCCCAGCTCCGACCAGTGTGTCCAGAGAAAGGTGCCCTCATAGACCCAGTATTTCAGGATGTCCCCCGTGAACGCTTTCTGCTGGATGTCACTGATGGACCTGCCTTTCCAGTATTCGACCATTTCAGACAGTTCCCGGCGCCCCTCGTCGTCGAGGAGTGCCTGTCCTTCCTGCCCGGTGACGACCCTCTTGACGGAACGCCAGTTCATGTCGATGCCGAAATAGAGGCCTTCCGGCGTTGCGGCGGCGTTTCCCACGAGCCGTTCCCAATCCTGAATATACAGGTCCATCTTGTTCAAAATATTTTCGAAGGCCTTTGCCCTCCGCAGAACCATGGGGAGACCGTCCGTTTCCCTGTACGATTCCGTGAGATAGCGTGACCGCTGAAGGTCGAGCCTGATATCGGGGCGGTACATGCCTCGTGCGGAATCCTCGTCCTGATATCCCCTCCGCACGTTCCGAACAGCCTTGATGACCAGTTTGTCTTTGATATGTTCCGCGGCGAGATCCATAAGACCCTCCTGTAAAATAAATTGCGTTCATGATACTAAATGGCATTCAATGAGTCAATCGTCATTTTACTTTTTCTGCGATTTGTGTCACAGTGAGGTTCGTGAATTCGCGTGGCATTGAGGAACGCTTTATTGTAAAGAGATAAACAGGAATATCGAGCGGGGAGCTTACACAGTGGAAAAATCGACCTTCAGCGATCTCAAGTTGCAGGAACGGGAAACCCGGAAGAATTTGATAATCGATGCGGCGGAGCGAGTATTCGCCGTCAAACAGTTCGATCAGGTGAGCATGAAAGAGATTGCGAGGGAAGCCGGCATTTCGGCGGCGTCGATATATACCTACTTTACCGATCAGGAGCATCTTTTTGTCGAGGCCTTTCTCAGGGAAACGACGTCCCTTGTGGATACGCTCAAGGCCAACATATGCGACCGGGAAGAGGTGGACATGGAAGCCGTTATCAATGTCTTTCTCGAATATTTCAGCGAACATGACGCCTATTTCAGGATGATGGCCCACTTCATG
The DNA here is from genome assembly GCA_016933965.1 of Deltaproteobacteria bacterium. Lineage (NCBI taxonomy): Bacteria > Pseudomonadati > Myxococcota > Myxococcia > Deltaproteobacteria bacterium. The sequence goes on from JAFGTS010000032.1 coordinate 44,539, forward strand.
CTGTACGGAAAGATCGGATCCGAAGCGCTGGAAAAATTGAATCACACGGCGCGCGGGGTCGTGGACCTGTTCGATACGATATTCATAAAGATGAAATATGAAGGGGACGATGTACGGCTCATGTCGCATACGTTCTTTGCGGCATTGAATGGGATAATGATAAATTTTCGAAGATACCCGGGGAGAAGTGAAGAAGAGATCCTGTCTCACATGAAACGGCTTGGAAAGATCGTGGCGGAGCTCTTCGGGACGTACCTGAAGCAAAAGGCGGGATCAGGTCCGGCAATATAACATAGAAAGGGTCAACGGTAGACTTGACCCCTTTATTCTTTATTTGTGATTCGTGATTCGGAAAGTTTTTTTCTTAACGCTTCACGTTTTACGTCTCACGCTGTTTATCTTTCTTGTCGTTTTTCCTTCCTTTTTTTCCTCTCAAACAGGATATCGGAATTTGCAGTACCTGTTTCAGGCATATCGGAACTACTGGTTCCGATATGCTAAAATGTCTTATGATATCGAAAGGATATCATAATTTCTTCATGCTGCAACCGGAGACGCTGATGAAAATCGGAACTGCCGGTTCCGACCAACGACACCATCATTCCAGATATATCATTTAATATCATATAGTTGCGTCGCTGGTACGCCTTTTGCGATTTGTGCCGCATAGTGAGGAACGGTTCATTGGTGACAAGAGGAATTATTGCGGTGAAGAAGGGTGACGTCATGTTGAAAGGGATCGTGATTCCCATAGAGTGGGATGAGAACGGCTGTGTGACCGCCGTGGCCCTCTCCACCCACACCGAAGACAGTTATGTGATCGAGCGGTTCGGCAAGGGACGTGACCTTTTTGAGTATCTCCAGTCCGAGGTCGCGGTGAATGGTGTCGTGCGGAGGGTTTCCGGGGCGAAGCACCTGCGGGTGACGGATTTCCGGTTGACGAAAGCATGGGATTGAAGGCCTGTGACAGTGAACGGGGGTATTTCCCCTGAAACATGCCTGTAAGGAGGAGATGTATATGGTGAGGCGAAGAAATCGGGGTATTATCGGCATAGTGATCATTATTGCCTGCGTCGGGCTTTTTTTCAGTGTTTCCGGGGCCGGTGAGCTGATGACCATCACCGGCCAGGTTACTGAGGATTTTCAAATCCTTTCCGATGACGGTATCCCCTATGAGATACTTATCAATGATATGGGCGCGGAGATCGTTGACCATATCGGAGAGCGGGTGAAGGTCACCGGCATTGTTGAGGAAGACGAAGGCTACAAGGTCATTGATGTTCAGTCATATACCGTTCTGGAATAAAGAACCGGTGCAGAGGACACCGTAGTAAGATTGAAAAATTAACGACATGATGGAAGGGAGAGTGAACAGCATGGAAAAGGAAATTTCGGCTCACGAGGAGATCGAGCCTCCCGGTTCGGGGGGCGTTGGCGGGCTCTTGTGGCGTGAGCCGGGGGAGGCTCTTCAGCCGGACCCGGTTCCATGGAATCAGGGAAACAGGAAAAAGAAAAGGATCGCCGTTTCGAAAAAGGCGTCCCACGGGGGATGCGTCACCAGTGAGAAAGCGGTGCTGTTCATGCGGCGCCATTTTCCGGGTGTAACGGTCCGGGAGTGGAGTGACTGGCAGTGGCAGTTGCAGCACTGTATTTCAAGCTCCTTCGAGCTGGATCGAATGCTCAGGCTCAGTGAAGATGAACGTAACGCCCTGGCACGATACGGAACGTCACTACCGGTGGCAATAACACCGTATTACGCGAGCCTCATCGATCCCGATGATCCCGGACAGCCGATCCGCAGAACGGTGATCCCCGTTACCGCTGAAATGAACTGGAGCACGGGGGAAAGCGAAGACCCCCTCAATGAAGACGATGACAGTCCTGTTCCGGGGCTGGTTCACCGATACCCGGACAGGGTCCTTTTCCTGGTGACTGATTTCTGTTCGACCTATTGTCGCTATTGCACCCGCTCGAGACGGGTCGGAAAACCCTCGGGCTGCCTGACGGGAACGAAGCGGTGGGAACAGGCCATCGCGTACATTGAGTCCACCCCGTCCATCCGTGACGTGCTGGTTTCCGGCGGCGACCCCCTGACACTTTCCGACGACCGGATCGAGTGGCTCCTTGAGAGACTGCGGCGTATTCCTCATGTGGAAGTGCTGAGGATCGGCACGAAGGCCCCCATGGTCCTTCCCCAGAGGATCACGCCAGCCCTGGTGCGGATGCTCAAGCGGTATCACCCCCTGTGGATCAGCATTCATTGCACGCATCCCGACGAGCTGACCGAAGAAACGCAGCAGGCCTGCCGGCGTCTCGCCGATGCCGGGATACCCCTTCAGAGCCAGACGGTGCTCCTCTCGGGGATCAATGACGATGTTGCGACCCTGACGAAGCTTTTTCACGGGCTGGTGCGCAGCCGGGTCCGTCCCTACTATCTCTTCCAGTGTGACCCGATCCCGGGTTCCGGGCATTTCCGGACGCCCGTCGCCAAGGGGATCGAGCTCATGCGGGGGATCAGGGGATTCACCAGCGGCTTCGCCGTGCCAACTTTCGTTATCGACTGTCCCGGCGGCGGCGGCAAGGTCCCCATCGGATTCGATTACACGGCCGGTCATGACGGTGAAGACCTGGTACTGCGGAACTACCAGGGAAATACGTACCGGTATCCCGATACCGGTGCTGATCGGTACCGGGGTCACAGGGAGGTGCCCGGCAGATGAAGATCGGCATGACCTATGACCTGAAAGATGATTACCTCAAGGCCGGGTTCGGTGCCGAGGAAACGGCGGAATTCGATAAATCGGAAACGATCGATTCGATCGAGGAGTGCCTGCACGGCCTGGGCCATGATGTTGAGCGCATCGGGAACGTGAAGGCCCTCGTGGCGAAGCTTCATGACGGTAAGCGGTGGGACCTCGTGTTCAATATAGCCGAGGGGCTGCGGGGATTCGGTCGGGAGGCCCAGGTCCCGGCCATACTTGACGCTTTCGATATCCCCTATACCTTCTCCGATCCACTGGTGCTGACCCTGACGCTCCACAAGGGAATGGCGAAGCACGTTGTCCGTGACCTCGGTATTCCCACGCCCGATTTTGTCGTCGTGGAGGCGGCATCCGACCTTCCGGCGGTGTCGCTTCCCTATCCGTTATTCGCAAAGCCCGTCGCGGAAGGGACCAGCAAGGGGATCGACGGGACCTCGCGGATCGAGGACGCCGCGTCGCTGGGGAACGTATGCCGGCGCCTGATGGCCGAATACGATCAACCCGTGCTGGTGGAGACCTATCTGCCCGGCCGGGAGTTTACCGTGGGGATCGTGGGAACGGGACGCGCGGCCCGCGCCATCGGGGCGGTGGAAATTCTTCTGAGGGGCGACGCGGAACCCGGAGCGTATTCCTATGTGAACAAGGAGAATTACAAGAAGCTGGTGGAATACCGCCTGGCGGAAGACGAAGCGGCGACCCGCGCCTCGGAAACCGCCCTTGCCGTGTGGCGCGGCCTCGGCTGCCGCGACGCGGGACGGGTCGATATCCGCCTTGACGCCGGCGGTGTGCCGAATTTTATCGAGGTGAACCCGCTGGCCGGGCTTCACCCCGAGAATTCCGATATCTGCATCATCGCCAACCAGGTTGGAATGGGTTACAGAAACCTCATTGCCGAGATCGTGGGATCGGCACTGCATCGACTGAACGGCGGGGGAAGGGTCCGGTAGGCGGTCCATGGGCAAATCTCTGATCGGTATCGTCCACAATGTTCCCCGCGCTGAAGGATATGATTTCACCGATTCTTCGCAGGATGTCCTCGTTCAGGTGGGATCCGTTGAAAAAGCCCTCGGTGAGCTCGGGTATTCATCCCGGCGGATCCCCTTCACGAGAGATGTGGACAGGTTTGTCGGCGATGTGCGCAGAGAAAAGATCGGTCTGGCCTTCAACCTCTGCGAGACCGTTGACGAGGAGCCCCTCTTCGCGGGTCACGCGGCGGCCGTCATGGAGCTTCTCGATATCGCCTTCACGGGGTCTCCCTCGATGGCGATCATGAACACCACCGATAAGGTCATGACCAAGCGGATATTGAAAGCCTGCGGGATCAGGACCCCGGAATACCTTATCTACGAAGGTTCGGGGCATTTCAATCCGGGGTGCCTGCGGTTTCCCCTTATCGTCAAACCACGGTTCGAGGACGCCAGTGTCGGTATCGACCAGGAATCCATATTCAGCGGGGAAAAGAAATTGAAGGAGAAACTCCCCGTGCTTTTCAAACGGTTCGGTCCCCTGCTGGTCGAGGAGTACATCGAGGGAGATGAATATAATGTATCGCTTTTCGGACATCCCGTCCCCCGCGTGATGCCCGTGGCGGAAATAGATTTCTCGGCCTTTCCCGGGGAACTGCACCGCATTGTCGGCTACCGGGCAAAATGGGATGAAACGTCCTTTGAATTTCATCATACGCCGCGACGATTTCCTGATGACCTGAGCCCGTCGCTGCGGAACAATCTCGAAGCGACGGCCCTTGAGTGTTTCCACATTTTCATGCTGCGTGATTACGGGCGTGTCGATATCCGGGTGGACCGGAACCAGCGGCCCCATGTACTTGAAGTGAACGCGAACCCCTGCATAAGCCCCGACGCGGGATTCCCGGCATCCCTGGCACAGGCCGGGATATCGTACCGTGACATGATCAGCCATTTCATCACGTTCGCCGCACGGCGCTCATCAGCCCATGATCAGACCCGTTAATCCTTCCGACAGAGAACAGATCCTGAGCATCCTTGGCGGGTGGGACGCCTTCAACGAAGAGGAGGTCCTGGTCGCCATGGAGCTTGTCGACGATGTTCTTTCAAAAGGGAAGAACAGCGATTACCTGATCTTTTGCGATGTTGACGGCAGGGAGCGTGTGGAAGGCTATATCTGTTTCGGTCGGATCCCCCTCACCGATTTCTGCTATGACCTGTACTGGATAGCCGTGGACCGGAGCAGCGCCCGGCGGGGCGTGGGGAGGAGACTCCTTACGTTCATGGAGGAAGATGTTCGTCACCGGGGCGGCAGGAAGGTCTATATTGACACATCGTCCACGTCCGGATACGGGCCGGCCAGAGATTTTTATGAACACCACGGGTATCGGGTCGTCTGCACGATCAGGGACTTTTATCGGGATGGAGACCACAAGGTATTGTATTGTAAAGAGATATGAAACACGAAAATCCACACATGCAAGGAGCAGGTCAGGTATGGAAGACATTTTGATCAAATGCGTTCAGTGTAACCGGGAGTTTGTCTTTTCGGCGGGCGAACAGAGTTTTTACCAGAGCAGGAATTTCACCTATCCGAAGCGCTGTCCCGAGTGCCGGAAGAAACGGTCTGATGAGAAAACCTCGGGCGGGAACACCAGAGAACGTCGAGCGAGCGGTCCTCGCGGTCGGGACCCGCTCTCCGTCTAAGAATAGTCACCCGGATGCGGACCCGTTGGGTCGATCGCCGGGGGCGACATTCGACGGGTGAGTCCGTTCTTGACTTTCCGTGCCGATTTTCCTAAACCTTTTTCATCAGCGATCTTCATGCCGGGCACATCTGTGTCCCGTTCACGGAAGGGAAAATGACGCCGTTCGGCGGGGGTGGAGGTGTGTCCGCCCTCGTCGCGGCAGAAGGAGGGAAGGATGAGTGAACTGTCACGATCGCAGGTGGTATGGAAGGTGCTTCGGGATGCGGCGGAAACAATGCCCGAAAAGATCGGGTATATCTGTCAGGGACGGGAGATCAGCTTCCGGGAGATGGATGAGATAACCGATCGAGTCGCGTCGGGTCTTTTACAGATGGGGTTCAAAAAGGGTGACCGGATCGGGATCATCGGGTTGAACCAGCTCGAGTGGCTCTATACCTATTTTGCCGCCGCGAAGATCGGTGCCGCCATAGTAGGCCTCAGCATCCGATACCGGGACATGGAGCTCGATTACATGATCAATCACTCCCAGGCGCGGGCGATCGTGACGATACCCGAGTTCTTCGTGACCGATTATGTCAAGTTCTTCGATGAGTTCCGGGGAAAAATACCCTCCGTCACGGAATTCGTGTTCATCGGGAAAACGGGATTTCCCGGGAGCTTTACCTTTGACCGGCTTCTCAATGCCGATGTGGATCGGGATGCCCTTGAGAAGTCCAAGGAGGCGGTGCGGCCCGATGACCTGATGATCATCATCTATACCTCGGGGACGACGGGAAAACCCAAGGGTGCCGCCATCTCTCACAAGAGCCAGCTTGCCGCGGCGCGGGCCCAGGCCGAACATATCAGGGTAACGCCGGATGACCTGATCCTGCTGCCCCTTCCCTTCAATCACGTGGGCGGTATCACCTGCGGCATCTGCTCCCTGCTGCTCGGACGCGGGTGCTGTGTCCTGATCCCCATGTTCACGCCCGATGAAATGATCGACCTTGCCGTTCAGTACAGGCCGACGGCCTTTGCCGGAGTGCCGACGATCCACACGCTTCTCCTGATGAACGAGAAATTCAAGGGGTGGGATAAGAGCAGCGTCAGGCTCGTCATCACCGGCGGGTCGAACGCGGAACCGGAGCTGCTTCGGCAGCTTTCCGAGGCCTTTTCCAACGCGCTCCTGATGAACCTCTACGGCCTGAGCGAGGCTTCCGGCGCCGTTATCATGAGTCCCGAGGACAGCGATTTCGAGCATACGGTCCTGAGCATCGGTAAAACCATCGGTGATTTCCGGGCGCGGGTCATCGATATGGACGGAACGGTCCTGCCAGCCGGCGAGATAGGCGAACTCTGCATTGCCGGTGACTGTGTCGTGGGCGGGTACTTCCGGATGCCCGAGGAGACGGCCGAGACCATTGACCGTGAGGGATGGCTTCATACGGGTGATATGGCATCCATCGATGAAGAGGGATACGTGGTCCTGAAGGGCCGGAAAAAAGAGATGTACATCACGGGCGGCTTCAATGTCTATCCCGTCGAGGTGGAGAATCTCCTGTCGAAACACCCGAAGGTGATGATGGTTGCCGGGATCGGTGTTCCCGATCCCGTTCTCGGTGAGGTGGGACGATATTACATCGTTCCCCATCCGGGCACGGAGCCGACGGCTGAGGAGATCAAGGAATTCTGCAGGCAGAACCTGGCCGACTACAAGGTGCCGAAGCAGGTCGTCTTTCGGGAGCAACTCCCCCTGACGCCGCTTGGAAAGATCATGAAATCACAGTTGAAAGAGAATTTTATCGCCACGGGCGAATAGGGGGCGCCTCACTCCAGCATTTCCCAGCCGCCGATATCCGGCGGCGCGTCCTGTGATGGGAGGGTGTCCCAGTCGGGCCAGCTCGTGTTCTGCCGGAAGACGGCGTTCGCCGCCTCATCGACCGTTTCAAAGGAGGCGAGCCATATCCCGCCGATGCAGAGCTTTATCATGTCGAACGCCGTTTCATCGGGTTCGATGGAAAAGGTGCCCACCGGTGTTCTCAGTATCAGGATCATCGATCACCCCTGCTGTTGACTTTTGCGGTGAGAAGGAGTATATTGCGCCAACGAAATTCGCGGAAGCGGGTTTCACACAACAATACACAAAAGGAGTTGTTCGTGGAAGCGTCTGACAATCCGCTCGGTTATGGGTAACCAGGGCCCGTGACTGTCCCCGCCGTTGATTATCATGTAATCATGGGTCTTCTCACCCGTAACCTTTAAAGCTTATTACCACATTTCCGGAACCGAAAGAACGGACGGTATGCCGTCTTCCCTGATCGGTCTGCCTCGTGGCAGGGACCGGTTTCATCGGTGCCGGATCGGACACGCTTGTGTCCGCAGGCGACACGAACCGCCCCTGCGAAGGAGGTTCGCTGTGATTCTCAAGTTAATTCTTATATTTGCCTCGGGTATTGTCGTCGATCTTCTCCTGACGAGATATACCAGCGCCGTGGCCCAGAAAAAGATCGCCTGGGCGACGATCCTGAGCGGCACCATCACGATCGTGAATTTTACCCTGCTGACCCTCATTCTCAAGGACAGCGCCACGAACGGGATGTTCAACATCATGGCCTTTGCCGGGGGAAACACCCTCGGTACTTACATAGCCCTGAAAAAGGCGTGACCCCCGAACCGCGTCACAGCATCTTTCTGACAGCCGCCGCGATCTTGTCCGGCGACGGCAGCATGGCCGTTTCAAGAACTTTTGCATACGGAATGGGGCATTCCGGTGCGGCGATCCGGACCGGGGCCGTCCTCAGCACCCCGAACCCGGCCGAAGCCACCCGCGCGAGCACCTCTGCGCCGATACCGCCCGTGCAGGGCCCTTCCTCAACCGTTACAAGCCGCCCCGTTTTCTTGACGGATCGCAGGATCGTCTCGCCGTCCAGGGGGTAGAGGGTGCACAGGTCGATGACCTCAACGGCGATCCCCTCTCTTTCGAGGAGTTCGGCCGCCTCGAGAGATACTCCCACGCCCAGCAGATGCGTTACGATCGTTACATCATCCCCGGATCGCCGGATCAGGGCTTTCCCGAGGGGGAGCGTGTATTCCCGGTCCGGTATCCTGCATGTTTCAGCATACATCAGTTTGTGTTCGAAGAAGATGACGGGATTGTTGATGCGTATGGCCGATTTCAAAAGGCCCTTGGCGGTGTAAGCGTCGGAAGGGGCCACCACCATCAGTCCCGGGACCCCGAAGAGATGTTTTTCCATGGACTGGGAGTGCTGGGCGGCCATGCCGATCCCGCTGCCCAGGGGTGTCCGGATCGTCAGCGGTATCGAGACCTGTCCCCCTGTCATGTAGCGCAGTTTTGCCGCCTGGTTGATGATCGGGTCCATGCAGCAGGTGAGAAAATCCCCGAAGAGGATCTCGGCTATGGGTCTCATGCCGGTCATGGCCGCACCCACGGCACCGCCGACAATCCCGTATTCGCTGATGGGTGTGTCGATGATGCGTTCCGTCCCGAACCGTTCGATCAGACCCTCGGTCACGTTGAAGTATCCGCCCAGGGTCACATCTTCCCCCCAGAGAAAGACGCCGTCGTCGTGATCCATTTCTTCGGCGATGGCCTCGTTGATCGCCTGTGAGAGCGAGACCTCTCGGTCCCCGTCGCCGGGGAAGGGTATGGATCCCGTAAAGAAACGTTCATCCTCCGGAGTATAGACGTCATCAAAAAGGGCCTCGACCGGCGGGTCCTCCTCTCCCTGCGCGAAGGCGACGGCACTGTCGACGGCCTCGGCGGCTTCTTTCCGAATTGCTTCGATCTCCGTTTCCGTTGCCGTCCCGCCCTCGATCATTTCCTTTATCAGGCGGGGGATCGGGTCCTGCTGCCGGTACCGTTCCTTTTCCGATTCGTCACGGTACAGCTCGGGGTCGCCCTCCATGTGTCCGTGCCAGCGGTAGGTCATGAGCTCCACCAGCCGCGGCTTGCCGTCACGCCGCATGTCACGGATGACGTCACCCACCTTTTCATAGACCTCGCGCACGTTGTTGCCGTCGAACCTCAGGGCTTCGATCCCGTAGGACTGGGCCCTCCGGTACAGCTCCGTCACGCCCGAATGACGTTCCAGAGAGGTGAACTCCCCGTAGAAATTGTTCTCCACCACGACGAGAACGGGCAGGCCGAAGACGGAGACCATGTTCATGGCTTCGTGGAACATGCCCTGGTTCACACTGCCGTCCCCGGCGATAACAACGGAAATATCGTCTCGTTTCCGGTATTTGATGGTCATGCCGGCACCCATGGCAAGAAGATACCCGGCCCCCACGATCCCATTCGCACCGAGCACACCCCGCGTTCCGTCGGTGACGTGCATGGAGCCGCCCTTTCCCGCGCAGAGCCCCTTTTTCTTTCCGTACAGTTCGGCCATCATCGCTTTCAGGTCGGCGCCCTTCGCGATGATATGGCCGTGTCCGCGGTGGGTGGTGTTCAGATAATCCGATTCCCTGAGGTTCAGGCACACGCCGGCCGCGACCGCTTCCTGCCCGGTGGAAAGATGGATGGCCTCCGTGGGGATCTTTCCTTCCTTGAACGATCCGGCCAGGTGTTCCTCGAAGGCGCGTATGATGCACATGGTTCTGAGAAGCTCCCTGTCGCCCGCCCGGGCCGGTTCTTCATTGTTCAGGACGGGGGCCGCGGGGGCGCCGCCGGTTGTGAGCACTATGGGGAACCGCGGCAGGACGTCCGGTCTGATCTCTTTTTTTCTGAAGAGATCGGAAAGACCGAAGGCCGACTTTTTTCTCTTCACCTTCGCCGTTTTCCCGAGGAGGTCCGTCCGATCGAATTCCCGCAAGACTTCCGGATACATGGCAAAGGCCGGTTTCAAGGCCGGTATGAGCTTCAGCGCCTTTTGCACCGAACCCTTGGGAATGATCTTCCGGCCGGCGATCGCCATGGGGACGTTGAGGTCTTCCATCCAGAATTTATGGCTTGTTTCGGAAGAAAGGATCATTTCCACATCGGCCTTGATGTCTTCCTCCGGGTTCCAGTAATAGCGGGGCGCCTCGCCGGTGTTGTCGATATACAGCACCGACGGATAATCGGTATACCGGAACTTGGCTATGATCCGGACCCCCCCGATGGATGCAACGATCTCCGGTGACAGCAGTATCTTGTCCCATAACCGCGACAGGATCGCCTCGAACTCTTCCTGGTCCTTATAGGGTGCCATGGTTCCCTCCTTGAGATTATTCCCCCTGAAATTAAATAGATACAACCATTATGGTGCGGTTTTGTCAATAAGGAGAAGACGGCTGTGTCAGAACGATCTCCGAGACAACGGCGAAATGGTCCGATATAACGTCGTCGACGACGGCATGGGAAAGAAATTCAAGCTCCCGGGAAATGAGTATCCAGTCAAGCCGCATGAACAGGTCCGGAAAGGTATGCAGACCGGCGGCATCCGGCCGGTACGGCCTGAGATTCAGTATCTCGGAAAGACGTCGAAGCGGCGAGTTCCAGGATGACCATTCACAATTGAAATCGCCCATGACGATCAGGGGTCCCTGTCGCCATGACAGGTTGTCTATGATCTCCGAAACCTGCCTGTGGCGGACCGACTTTCGTGAGAAATCCAGGTGGACCGATGCCACATGAGCGTTGGTGCCGGGAACTCCCGGCCAGGGGACGGTGCAGATAGTCGCCCCCTTCGACGGCGTGGGTGGAGAGGGAGGAAAGGTAATCGCCAGGGGGTTCGTAAGGTCAAGTTTTGAAAGAAGAGCGGTGCCGTAGGAGACGACCCGCTTTTGAACGTGTTGTGCCAGGACGGAAAAGGGGTAGTCGGACATCCGGGCCAGGTAGGCGACGTGATCGAAATGCCCGCTCCACCGGGATGGAGCATCCGCTTCCTGAAGAGCGATGACATGGGGCTGCTCCCTCATGAAGACCCGCACGATGTCGTTCAGGTTCACCTGTATCGATGATCTTTTCTGCAGGATCTGATGAAATCCGTTTTTCCTGCCGTGGGCGACGTTGATGGTCATCACCTTGAGCGTCGAAGGCTGAATGATTTCAGACATTTCAGCGGCACCAAGATGGTTCGACCCGATGGATACGGGAGGACGAAAGACCCGGGCCCGTGATCGGAGCTGGGGGAAACGGTATCCGTTACCCCCGGTGTTCGGTTCGTATGGATATGAGAATAGTTTTAACGATCTCACTGTTTCACTCTTCATGATAACGACTTCCGAGGGCTTCCTGTTTCACATATACCGGGAATCGTCCATGGTGTTTGATTGTTCAGGGAACCTGGTGACCGCACTTTCTCATTGACGCGTGCGAGGTGAAAAGATGTAACATGGCGGTTATCAAAGAAATCCGGTTTGTTTTTTCATGTCCTGCGGCGAGGTTCACACGTTAACGAAACCTAATACCGTAAAACGGGGTTCACTTCAACATATATTCCACTCCCTGTCATAACCGGTTGAACTGCGGCCCTGTTTTGTGTATGTATGAACCGTTGCCCGTTCAGGGTAAAGCCGTTCCCGAGGGGATCGCGGAACGATCTGCTGGAGGATGGAACATCCATGCCGGCCAATTTGCCGCCAGATTATTTTGTCGCCGAACAACAGTACCGTGAAGCGAAGACGCCCGAGGGCAAGATAGAGGCCCTGGAGGAAATGCTCGCCATCATGCCCAAGCACAAGGGCACGGACAAGCTGCGGGCCGACCTCAGGCGCCGCCTTGCCAAGCACCGGGAGCAATCGCAGAAAAAGAAGGGGAGTGCCAAACATAAGACGGTGTATTCGATCGACAGGGAGGGTGCGGCACAGGTTGTCATCGTCGGTGCTCCGAACACGGGAAAATCATCCCTGGTCGACCGGCTCACGAACGCGGCGCCGGAAGTCGCCGACTTCCCCCACTCGACGCACAAGCCGATGCCCGGCATGGCCCTGTACGAGAATGTCCAGTTTCAACTGGTCGATACACCACCCGTTACCACCGAATATGTGGATCCCCTTATGGCGGACCTGATCCGTCGGGCCGACATCGTGGCGGTCCTGGTAGACCTGTGGGCGGATCCGCTTGAGCAGTTCGAGGAGGTCATGGCCATCCTCGAGGGGTTCCGCATCTTTCCCGAGGGATCTTCCGTTCCCGAGAACATCCTGAAGCAGCCCGTATTCAAGAAGGTCCTGGTGGTTGCCAACAAGATGGACGGTCCCGGAGAGGAAGAGGATTTCAAGATATTTCTGGAGTTGACGGAAATGAAGCTCCCCTGCCTCGGGATTTCCGTGAAGACCGGCAGAAACCTGGGTGAATTTCTGAAGACACTGTATCATATTGCCGATATTATCCGCGTCTACACAAAAATGCCGGGAAAGGAACCGGACCTGAACGAACCCTTTATCATTCCCCGCCGGAGCACCCTGAGCGAACTGGCCGCGAAGATCCACAAGGATTTTGTCGTCAATCTGAAGTACGCAAAGGTGTGGGGTTCTACAGTTCATGACGGGCAGATGGTACAGCGGGACTACGTCATGCAGGATGGTGACATCGTCGAGATCCACACCTGACGTGACACATGCTGTTTCCGACGAAAAGACCCGCCGGTGATGCCTCCCCGGTGCCGGCCGACAGGGTGTGAACCATGTATCATGATCGGTACAATCAGGAACCATCGTTCGCCCGGGTGAACGGGATTGAGATCGCCTACGACACCTTCGGGGACCCCGGCGATCCGCCCATGCTGCTGATCATGGGGTACAACTCCCAGATGATCGTCTGGGAGGAGCATTTCTGCGACATGCTCGCGTCCCGGGGGTTCCGTGTCATCAGGTTCGACAACCGTGATGTGGGGCTGTCCACGAAACTCGACTGGACGGGGCGGCCCGATATCAGGGCCCTCCTGGAGGGACGGCCGGGGGCGGGGGAAAAGGTGCCTTACACGCTTCACGACATGGCCGGTGATGCCGTCGGTCTTCTCGACGCGCTGGGGATCTCATCGGCTCACATAGCGGGTGTGTCGATGGGGGGTATGATCGGCCAGCTCATGGCGATAGGGTATCCCCATCGGGTGCTGTCCCTGGCATCAATGATGTCCACCACGGGGGACCTGATCCTTCAGCTTCGGAAGCAGGGGGTCAACCCGCTTCTGCTCACGCCCATGCCGGAAGAGCGGGATGCCTATGTGTCGGTCTTCGTCGAAGCATGCAGGCTCCTGAACGGTGACCGGTATCCGATCGATGAAGAGGCCGTCAGGACCCTGGCCGAGAGGAGCTTTGCCAGGGGCGTGTATCCCGACGGCGGTGCCCGGCAGATGGCGGCCATGATCGCGTCGGGAAGCAGAAAACGGGACCTTGCGGCCCTGTCTCTGCCCGTGCTGGTGATACACGGGTCCGATGATCCCCTCATCCCCGTCGCATGCGGTGTCGAGACGGCGGCTGCCGTTGCCGGCGCGAAGCTCATGATAATCGACGGACTGGGACATTCGGTCCCCATGCAGTTGTGGCCGGACATCATTGACGCACTCGCGGACAACGCCCGCGAAGCGGATGCGAAAAAGGAAGGAAGATAGCAAGGTTCGGGCCGGCGTGTTCCGGGGAGGCGGGAGACACACTACCCCGGCGGAAAGGAGAAGGCCATGGAAGAGTCCCTGAAAGAACGGCACCGGTTTTTTCTCAAGGACAGTGTCCGGAAACAGATCGATTTTTCCCGGACCGACCAGAGCCTCGGAAAGGCCCCGCCGCCCATTGAAAAACCTTATGATGCCGGGTCCGTCAGGATCGATCTTCCTTCACGGGATTCCTGGAAGGGGATCGGGGACATCGGCCTCATCAGGGCTATCGACAACCGGAGAAGCCGGCGCAGCTTTCTGAAGGAGCCGCTCACCCTCGATGAGCTGTCCTTTCTACTCTGGGCGACACAAGGTATCCGCATGCGGATCGACGCGGGACACGCCTACCGAACGGTCCCCTCGGCCGGGTGCCGGCACGCCCTGGAGACTTATCTCTGCGTTCTCAACGTAAGCGGCCTTGCCCAGGGCCTGTACCGGTATCTTCCCCTCGAACATCAGCTTCTTGTGGAGTACCGGGATACTGGCCTGGCGGGCAGGATCGTCAGGGCATCCTTCGGCCAGCCCTATCCGGGCGAGGCGGCCGTCACGTTCATCTGGACGGCCGTTCCCTATCGGATGGAATGGCGGTACGGCCCGGCGGCCCACAAGGTGATCGCCATCGACGCGGGTCACGTCTGCCAGAACCTGTATCTTGCCTGCGAGGCGATCGGCGCCGGGACCTGCGCCGTGGCGGCCTATGACCAGGATGGGATGGACGAATTCCTGGGGATCGACGGGGATGAGGAATTCGTCGTCTATTGTGCCCCGGTGGGCAGGGTGTGAGGAACACGGTACCGGAAGTGTCCATGGAGAAGATAGAGCTTATCCTTTTTGATTTCGGCGGCGTGACTTTTTCAAATACTTTGACATAATCGTGAACAGCTATTATGAAGAGAAGAGCAAGCAGGACCTGACCCTCTTCGACGGGGTCGTTCCGCGCAGGGGGGGTGCCGGACGGTTACCGGCAGCCTGAAACGAACACGCATCGGTACAGGAAAATGCGAGACCGGTCCGGAAGAACCGGGACCGGGTAAAGGGGGATTTTTCGCTTCGGTCACAGGAAGCGGTGCCGCCGGCGGGACAGGTCCCCCGGCGCGCGGGGGGTGAAAATGGAAGTCCTTTTCTTTCCCGGAGAGAGGGTTCTCAGGCCCATGCCGCAGGGCGGCTGCCTTGACGTGCAGCTCTCGCTCCTGGACGATCGGGCACTGCAGGTCAAAAAGCCCATTTTTTCCTTTGATGTCCTGGTTTCCTTTGAGAGCGGCGCCATGGTCAGGATATATGGTCTCAGTTACGTGAGGCTCGCCCTCTACAGGAACGTCCATGATTACGTTAAAGGGATAATCGAACGGCAGTGGCACCGTTCAAAGAACGAAAAGGTCCGCCTTGTCCTGATGCTCAATCGCTGAATCGACTGCGCGGTCCGGTTCTTCACGGCACGGACATGAAGATGTGCCGCGATATCGTCATGTTTCCCGGTACAGTTTCTGTTCGTTGATGTATTCCCTGACGGGTTCGGGGACCAGGTACCGGATTGACCGCCCCGCCCGGACACGGCTTCTGATATCCGTGGAAGAGATGTCGAGCTGGGTGACGGCCCGAAAGAGGATGAGATATCCCGTCGGTCCTCTGAAACCGCCCGCTGGGGCGTCATAGACGAACCGAAGGGGGCAATCCCGGGGCAGGATCTTTGACAGGTCGCTCCGGTCGTATCCCGGGCGGGTCATGACGACAAAGTGGCAGAGCGTCAGGAGCTCCTGCCAGTCCCGCCATTTTCTGATATCGGCAAAGGCGTCCCTGCCGAGGATAAAGTAGAGCTCGGTTCCCGGTGGTGCCGTTTCGCGGAAGTCGCATACGGTGTCGATCGAGTACGAAGACCCCTGCCGCCGGCCTTCCATGTCGGAACAGGTGAAAGTCGGGGCCCCCTCGATGGCCCGCCGTACCATTTCCCGGCGGTGAGAAAAGGGGGTTGTTTCCGCACCGGTTTTCAGCGGTTGCTGCAGCGCGGGTATCAGGATCATCCGATCCAGCGACTCCGATTCGATGATCTCCTCGGCACACCTGAGATGACCGTAGTGAACGGGATCGAAGCTGCCCCCGAACAATCCCCATTTCATGACCGTACCTGTCCGTTTCCGTAAATGATGAACTTGGTCGTCGTCAGCTCCTCCAGACCCATGGGGCCGAAGGCGTGCAGTTTTGTGGTGCTGATACCGATCTCGGCGCCCAGTCCCAGCTGGAACCCGTCGCTGAAGCGCGTCGACGCGTTCACCAGGACCGTCGAGGAATTGACCTCGCGCAGGAATCGCTGAGAATTCTCATAGTCCCGGGTAACGATCGATTCCGTGTGCAGCGAACCGTACCGCTCGATATGGGCCATCGCTTCGTCGATGTCTTCAACGACGCGGACGGCGAGGATGAGGTCCAGGTATTCCTCGTACCAATCCTCCTCTCCGGCTGCCTCCATGTCGGGGATGACGGCCCGGGTCCTGTCGCACCCCTTCAGCCGGACGCCGGACGCCCTCATTTTTTCGGTTATGACCGGCAGGAACCGCCCGGCGATGCCGGCATGGACGAGAAGCGTTTCCATGGCGTTGCAGACACCGGGTCGCTGGACCTTGGCGTTCATGCAGATGTCGCAGGCCATGCCGGGGTCGGCCGTCTCGTCGACGAACACGTGGCAGACACCCTTGTAGTGTTTGATAACGGGGATCCGCGACTGGCGGACCACCGCCCTGATCAGCTCCTCACCGCCGCGGGGGATGATGAGATCGATGTATTCTTCCTGGGAAAGCATTACCTCCACCGCCTGCCGGTCCGTGACGGGAATGATCTGTATGGCCGTTCCGGGGATGCCGTGTTTCTCGCAGGCGTCCCGAAGGATGCCGGCGATCGCCAGGTTCGAATTGATCGCCTCGGACCCTCCCCGGAGAATGACGGCGTTCCCCGATTTCATGCAGAGGGCCGCCGCGTCGGCGGTCACGTTGGGACGGGATTCATAGATGATGCCGATGACACCCAGGGGGATGCGCATCCGCCCCACCATGAGCCCGTTGGGTCGTTTCCACATGGAAGTTATCGAACCCACGGGATCGGGAAGGGCCGCGATCTCTCTCAATCCTTCCGCCATTGCGCCGATCGCTGTTCCCGTCAGCGTCAAGCGGTCGATCATTGCCGCTGAAAGGCCCTTCTCCCGCGCATAGGAGAGGTCCCTGGCGTTTTCTTCAATGATGAGGTCGCCCTGCCGGACAAGTCCATCCGCCATATCGTGAAGGGCTTCGTTCTTCCTGTTCGACGGAACCGTTGCAAGCCTGTTTGCGGCCGCCCGCGCCTGTTTCGCTATGGTGATCACTTCATTGCCGACGTCCATGGGTGCCTTTTTCTCCTGTCCGCATCGTGCGGTGTGACCGATGCCCTGAATTTCATGCCCTTTTTGCATTGAACCAAAGAACTTTATAGGATATGAAATGCCCTGTCAAGATTCCAGGGGCTATGGTCTTCAATTGATCCCGGCGGGGAATGCCGATGAGCGATATCCGTGTCAAGGCGGGAAAACATGTCTTTGCCATGATCCAGGACGGAGGATTCGATTTAGACCGGGTGACCACTTTCATCGGTCCCGGCGCCGGCCCCCGCTGGCTCATCGCATCCGGTTTCGACAGCACCCTCGTACGAAGTGACCTGCTGGGGAGAAGAAAACCGGTCCTCCTTGTCGGTTCATCGGCGGGGGCCCTTCGATTGGCCGCCTGGTTGCAGCCGGAGTTTGAAAAAAGTTACCAGGCCCTGGTGGATTCATACCTGTCCCTCGTGTTCAGCCGCCGGGACAACCGCCGGACCATCCTGCGGGCGATCTCGAATCTTATCGACGAGTATGTTGAAAACGACGCGCTTCCCTTTGCCTTGAGAAACCGGCGGTTCCGCATCGCCGTCATTACGGCCCGGTCGCGTGCCATGACGGCCTCCGAGATACCGCCGATCCTGGGCGCCGGCCTCGGGGCGGCCTTTCTTGCCAATGCCGTCCATAGCTCGCTCATGCACCGGTTTTTCAGCCGCGTCGTCTTTTATAACGGCCCCATCGTTCCCCGTTTCTGCCTGGACAGGTCCTTCAGGGGAGAGACGGTTGCGTTGAACGAAATAAATTTCAAGCATGCCCTGCTGGCGACATCGGCGATCCCCCTTGCCGTCTCCGGGGTGAGGGATATATACGGCGCCCGTACGGGCGTGTACCGGGACGGCGGCCTGATGGATTATCACCTGAATCAGCGGTATGCGGCGACCGATGAGGAGGTGACCCTGTTCTTCCACCATCAGGAACGGATCATTCCGGCCTGGATGGATAAAAAACTGCCCTATCGAAAGCCGCGTCCGGGAGTCCTGGATTCCGTCCTGATGGTCCATCTCTCGGAGGACTTCGTCGAGAAGCTGCCCGGCGGCAGAGTGCCGGACCGGACCGATTTCCGTACCTATGCGGGTGATCCGGAGACGAGGATCGCATACTGGCGGAAGGCCGTGGAGCTTGCGGCGCCTTTGGGGGAACAGTTCCTGGACCTGGTTGCCGGCGGCAGGCTGCGGCAGGTCGTTGAGAAACTATGAATTACCGGGACCGGAAACAGGATCATCAGGCCATCCTGCGGGACCGGGCGGAACGGCTTGCGGCCATGCTGTGCGACTGCACGCTCTGCCCGCGCCGGTGCCGTGTCAACCGGCTGAAAGGGGAGAAAGGGTTCTGCGGGATCGGAGACAGGGCCCTCGTCAGCTCCGTCCTCGCCCATCATGGGGAAGAGCCTCCCATTTCCGGCAGCGGCGGTGCCGGAACGATCTTTTTTGCGTCCTGCAACCTTCGCTGCCGCTTCTGCCAGAACTACCAGATCAGCCACCGGGCGGCGGGGACGCCGATGGACGGTGCCGCCCTGGCCGATGAAATGCTGCGGCTGCAGGATGACGGCTGCCATAATATCGAGGCCGTGACGGCGACCCCCCAGGTCGCCGCCCTTGTCGGATCCCTCAGCCGTGCCGTCGAGAAGGGGCTTTCGCTGCCCCTTGTCTATAACTGCGGCGGCTACGAGGACCCGGATGTCATCGATCTCCTTGAGGGGATCGTCGATGTCTATCTGCCCGATCTCAAGTTCGGGCTCGCGGAGGATGCCCTGCGCTTCACCGGGGTCGAGGATTATGTGGAGACGGCCCTGGCGGCGATCGGAAAAATGCTGGCACAGGTGGGGCCTGAGCCGGAGTTCGAGGGGGGGATTATGAGGAAGGGCATGATAATCCGGCACCTGGTCCTGCCCGGAAGTATGGAGAACAGCCGCCGGGTGCTGCGGCTCATCAGGGAGCACCTGTCGGCGGCGGTGCCCCTCAGTATCATGTCCCAGTACACGCCGGTGCCTCCCGTGGCGGATGATCCCGTCCTGGGAAGGAGGGTGACACGCCGGGAGTATGAAGAAGTGGTGAATGAAGCACTCGACCTGGGATTCGAATACCTCTTCGTGCAGGAAGTGAGCGACCTGGCGCTCGCTCCCGACTTTGACCGGGGAAAACCCTTTCAATGGGCCGGCCCCGGTGATACAAAGGAGCCAACAGAAACGTCGAGAGGTGAAACATGAGCGACATAACGAAAATAGGGATCATCATCTGTGATCGCTACCGCCGGTGCGCCGGAGGAAAATGCATCCGGGCCATGAAGAACCGGGAAGGTGCCTTCAGCATATACGGAGACACCCCGCTGGAACTGGTCGGATTCACCACCTGCGATGGATGCCCGGGAGGGAATATTGAATACGCCGGCGAAGAAATGGTGAAGAACGGGGCGCAGGTCATCCACCTGGCCACGGGTTTTATCGT
Source organism: Deltaproteobacteria bacterium (assembly GCA_016933965.1). NCBI lineage: Bacteria > Pseudomonadati > Myxococcota > Myxococcia > Deltaproteobacteria bacterium. The sequence goes on from JAFGTS010000032.1 coordinate 64,386, forward strand.
CGGGTATCCGCCCTGTCCTTACATTGACACTTTCAGGAAGTTTCTGGAGGCCCGATATCCCGTAAAGGTGGTTGTCGGCACGCACCCGATCCCGAAAAAATACCTCGACATGCACACATCCCTCGGTACCTGGGACGATCCGGCGACCGAACCCCTTCTGGATCCGATCATGGCTGACGATACCATTCGGCGGGCCTACGATTGACGGCTTCGTGAGAAGTTCCCCCGTGGCGCCCGGCGTTACCCCTTGCCATTGCGACGTGTACGCGAAGGACCCGGGGATCAGGGGACCTCATACACCTCCGCTCCCGGCGGCGGGGTGAAGCTGAAGAGCGGATCGGGAAGGCCGGTATTTGTTTCGATGTTTTCGAGAGAGAGGTCCGTTGTATTGTCGTAGAGGTCCGTAAAGCGGCACCGGATCACGCGGTATCGCTCATCTTCCACCGTCAACCGGAGCGTCTTGATACCCTCGGCGTAATCGGCCGGTGTCAGTATCAGTCCATACTGCCCCGCGGCATCGACGGCGGGTTCGGCGTAGGTGATGGTGAAGTCCTCCGTGAATTTTCCGATCCCGGCGAGGAACCGCAGGGTGATCTTCGAGGTGAGGATCCGCCGTGAATCCTGAACGTAGACCATATTGTCCGCCGGTATGTAAAGCCAGGCCTTCTCCGGATTAACGACGAGTTTCTTGGGGGCGGGGTGTTGATAGTCCCAGACCATGCAGGACGGTTTTTTGATGAAGACGACGCCTTCCTCCCGGATGGTCCGTCCCAGGGTTGCAATGAATGATTCCTGAACGAAGGACGCCCGTATGTCCGTCGTTCCGTCATACTGTTCCTGAACGCGATCGATCAGTTCGGCAAGGGGCGGGGGACCGTTCCCGAAGGCCGCGGAACCCCAGGTGCAGATCACGGCGGCGATCAGCAGCGCGGCGGTGAACAGTTGATAACATATTTCTTGCCGGGAATTCATATGCTCCTGGAGAGAAATCCTGTGGAAAATCGAAATGTAAGAAATAACTTCCGGTAATTATTATTAAATTTTTTGTGCCCGGATATTGTGCTGGGTCATTCAAAATATGAGAAATGAATATGATTTTACCCGTATCAACAGCACTGTCCACAGAGTTGTCAACAGCTCTGTGGACAGCGGGCAGCCTATTCCGATATCGTTATCCTCCAACCGAAAGGATCATCCTTTTCGCCGTACTGAAGATCAAGAAATTCTCGATAGAGCCGTTCCGTCAGGGGGCCTGTTGTGCCATCCTTGATCCTGTACTCGCGGTCCTTATAATAAATTTCTCCCACGGGCGACACAATCGCTGCCGTCCCCGACGCGAAGACCTCCAGGAGGGTCCCCTTGTCATGGGCCTCCATGATCTCGTCGATCGACACGGGGCGTTCCGTCACGGTGACCCCCCAGGACCGTGCCATGGTGAGCACGGAGTTTCTCATGATCCCCGGCAGAATGCTGCCCGAGAGACGGGGCGTAACGAGTTCCTCGCCTATGAGGAAGAAGATATTGCTCGTTCCCACTTCCTCCGCGTATTTGTGAAGCCGTGCGTCGAGCCACAGGACCTGCGCGTACCCCATCTTGTTCGCTTTCTGGGTTGCGTAGAGGCTCGCCGCGTAATTCCCCGCCGCCTTGCAGTATCCCACTCCACCCACGGCGGCCCTGACGTATTCTTCGGTGACATAGATCTTGGTCGGGCCGAACCCATGGGCGTAGTAAGCCCCCACGGGACCGACGATGATAAAGAAGATGTAATCGCTTGAGGCATGCACGCCGAGTGCCGGTTCAGTGGCGATCATGGTCGGCCTGATATAGAGCGAGGTGCCTTCCCCCCGGGGTATCCATTCCTTTTCAAGAAGCACCAGCCGTGTCACGGCTTCCATGAACACCTGTTTATCCACCGTGGGCATACAGAGCCGTTCGGCGGAGACGTTCATCCGCTTGATGTTTTCCTCGGGCCTGAAGAGATGGACGGCCCCGTCCTTTCCATAGTAAGCCTTCATGCCCTCAAATATTTCCTGCCCGTAATGAAAACACATTGATGCGGGGTCAAGGGTCAGGGGCCGATAGGGTTCGATCGAGGCATCGTGCCACCCCTTTTCACGGGTGTAATGCATGATGAAGAAATGGTCCGTGAACACCTTCCCGAACCCCAGTTCCGATTCATCGGTGGGTTTGGATTTCATTTTCTCCGGGGCGACTTTTGTCAGGGTTATTTCCATGGTGCTGTCTCCTCTGGGATTGCTTGCATTCAGCCCGATCTTCCGGCCCGTCCACTGTCGTGCTCATCTGGAACACGGGGAAGCCGCTGCCTCAGGCGCTTTCCGGGCATGTCCCCTCTAAGATTTCCGCACAATAGCATTAAAAAATGCTTCTATCAAGATTTCTGTACTGTATCGCTTCCGACAGATGATGCGATCGGATCCGCTGGTCGCCTTCCAGGTCGGCGATCGTGCGGGCGACCTTGAGGACCTTCGTATAGGCACGGCCGCTCAGGCCCAGCTTATCCATGGCCATCTCGATGAGTCTCCGGGAATCGGCGTCGAGGGAACAGAAGCGACGGATATCGCTGCTGGACATGCAAGCGTTGCCAGCCATACCGTTACCGCCAAAGCGGTCTTGTTGAAGGGACCGTGCCTTTTCGATCCGTGTCCTGATGTTCCGTGAACTCTCTCCCGGTGACTGCGCCGAGATCTGCCGGTACTCGACGGAAGGCACCTCGATGTGTATGTCGATGCGGTCGAGGAGCGGCCCCGATATCCGTCCCCGGTATCGCTGGATCTGCTGGGCGGAACAGCGGCAGTGCCTGCGATGATCCATGTAATACCCGCAGGGGCAGGGATTCATCGCCGCCACGAGCATGAATCTGGCCGGGTAGGTGATGGAGATCGAAGAGCGTGCGATGGTGACGCGGCCGTCCTCCATGGGTTGCCTCAGTACCTCCAGGACGTTTCTCCTGAACTCGGGCAGTTCATCGAGGAAGAGGACACCGTTGTGGGCCAGGCTGATCTCCCCCGGTCTGGGTATCTGGCCCCCGCCGACGAGTCCCGCGTCGGAAATGGAATGATGGGGCGCCCGGAAGGGACGGTGCGCCACCAGGGTGTTCTCCTTTTCGAGCAGGCCGGCCACTGAAAATATCTTTGTTGTTTCGATCGCCTCCTCAAAGGTCGGTTCCGGGAGGATCGTGACGAGCCTCTGGGCGAGCATGGTCTTTCCCGAGCCCGGCGAGCCGATCATGAGGATATTGTGGTTCCCGGCGGCGGCAACTTCCAGGGCCCGCTTCGCCTGCTCCTGCCCGCTCACATCGCCGAAGTCGAAGGGATACGAAGGGAACCGGAGGAACAGCTGTTCCCGTTCGACGGTAAAGGGTTCGATGGGGGTCGTTCCGTTCAGGAACTCAACGACATCGCTCAGGTGCCCGGCGCCGATCACCTCTACGCCCTCGACCACGGCGGCTTCCGGCGCGTTTTCTTCGGGGACGATTATTCCCGCAAGCCCCGTCTTGCGCGCGAGAAAAGCGGCGGACAGGGCGCCGGGGACACCCTTTATCCTGCCGTCCAGGGACAGTTCTCCCAGGATCATGAAATCACGGAGTTTCGCGGGCTTTACGATTTCCTCGACGGCGAGGATGCCCACGGCGATGGGCAGGTCGAAACCGGCCCCCTCTTTTTTGATATCGGCGGGGGCCAGGTTGATGGTCACCCGGTCCTGTGGAAACCGGTATCCGGAATTTCTGATGGCGGAACGGATGCGGTCCTTGCTTTCCCTGACCGCCATGTCGGGCAGTCCGACCGTCGAGAAATGGGGCAGACCGCAGGCTATGTCCACTTCGACATCGACGGGAAAGGAATCTATCCCGATAATGGTGCTGCTCGTAATGCGAACGATCACTGGCAATCCCCCCGTGCCTGTTGTCCGGCTATTGTAGTGAAGCGGACGCGCTTTGGCAAGGCTTTTGTTCGCCTTTTGTCCTGTTATTTCATGATGTTCGCTGATGTGTCAATTTGCAATGCCCTGTAAGGATAAATTGAACGGCGACCCCGACCCCCCGACCCCCGGATTACGGATTATGGATTACGGATTATGGATTACGAATCCCGAATCCCGACCCCCGACCCCCGGATCCCCAGGGTTTTTTAGGTGTGAGGGAAAAATGTGCTTTATCTTTTCTTCAAGAGTGGGTATGGGTATGGGGCGGCATGGCAGGGCGAAAAAAGGAGGAATACTTATGAAAACTCGCATTACGGAACTTCTGGGGATCGACTATCCGATCTTTCTGTCTGGGATGAGCTGGATCAGTGTGCCGGAGCTTGTAGCCGCCGTTTCAAATGCGGGAGGGCTGGGAATCCTGGCGACGGGCCCTCTTGATCCCGATCAGACCCGGGAATCGATTCGGAAGATACGATCGCTGACCGACAGGCCTTTCGGGGCGAATGCCTCTCTCCTGCTTCCCGGCGGGAACAAGAACGCCGAGGTGTTGCTGGAAGAAAAGGTCCCCCTGATAAACTTTGCTCTCGGCAAGGGAGACTGGCTCGTCCGTGAGGCCCACAAATACGGGGGCAAGGTGGTTGCCACGGTGACGAACCTCCATCACGCGAAGCGTGCCCAGGACTACGGGACCGATGGGGTCATAGCCACCGGTAACGAGGCGGCCGGTCACGGAGAGGCGGTAACCACCTTTCTGCTCATCCCGAGCCTTGTTGACGCGCTCGACATTCCGGTCATTGCCGCCGGTGGGATCGCCGACGGACGGGGGTTTGCGGCGGCGCTGACGCTCGGTGCCGAGGGTGTTGCCATGGGGACCCGGTTCATTACGACGAAAGAGAGCGTCGTTCACCAGCATATCAAGCGTCTGACCATTGAAAAGGATGTCTACGATACACTATACTCACGGCGATTTGACGGGCTCTGGTGCCGTATCATGGATACGGAGGGGGCGCGAAAGGCCCTGCGGAAAGGGCTTGACCTTCCGGCGGCCTTTTTCAATGCCCGGATCATCGCGAACCAGCTGAGACTTCCCTTTGTGAAGCTTTTTGTGGGCGTTATGCTCTCAGGATGGAAGAACGCCAAGCAACTTGCCTATTTTGCGAATGCCTTCAAGGCCATACAGATCGCCACGGAAGACGGAGATGTGACGAAGGGATTGCTCCCCGTCGGCCAGGCGACCGGCCTCGTTCACGATGAACCGACCGTGGCAGAGCTGATCGAGCGGATCGTTGCGGAGGCACGGTCCCTGCACGCGGGCCTTGGTGAGAAACTGGCCTGAGAGGCGATCCGACATCCAGCCTTTATCACTCCGGTTGCCGGGGCTCGGTCGTTGCGCTTGACGGGCCCCGCCAACTGTGTTAGCCTTCGTCACCGCGCGATGATATCGTGAGGACACCGGAACAGGTAGTTATATGGCCCAGTTCACGCATCTCGATGAAGATAACAAATCCCGCATGGTCGATGTGACCGAGAAGGAGCAGACCCTGAGGGAAGCCTGTGCCCGGGGACGGGTCCTGATGAAGCCGGAAACGGTGAAAGAGATCGAGGCCGGGGGTATGAAGAAGGGCGATGTCCTCGGGGTGGCGAGGATCGCCGGGATAATGGCCGCCAAACGCACGGGCGATATCATTCCGCTGTGTCACCCCCTGGAGTTGACGGGGATCGACATTCAATTCACCATCGACGCTGCGGCGGGCGAGATAACGATAGAGGCACGGGTGCGAACCGTGGGAAGGACCGGTGTCGAGATGGAAGCCCTGACGGCGGTCAGCGCGGCGTCCCTGACGATCTACGATATGTGCAAATCAGCGGACCGGGAGATCATCCTGACCGACATCATGCTGATGGAAAAAAGCGGCGGGAGAAGCGGCACATATGTGCGCAATAAATGAACATACCTCCTGCGGTGAATGCCGATGAAAACACCACATACCTACCGGACGCGGAAACTGTTCATGATCCCCTTCAGCATCGACCTGCTGCTTCTTTTCGCGCTCATAATCATTTCCTTCATGACGAAAAGCCTCCTGGCCGAACGGATCATCCTGATCCTGATCTGTATACCGCTGCTCTATATTTTTTTCGAATCGCTCTACCGGCGGACGACCATCGGGGAGGAAAAACTCCGGATCGAGAAATTCCTGCGGAAAAAAGAGGTGCCCTGGAAAGAGATCATCAACGTGGATATCATGACCGTCGGGAAGAAGGCCTACCTCCTGCTGACGGCGAAGAAGGGATTTCACATCCTTCCCAACTCGCATGAGAATTTTGTATCACTGGTACGGGACATTGCCGGCCGTGTGGGAAATGAAAATGTCGAAGAAAGAGTGTCCGCTTTTATCGAAAAACCTGTCAGGAGAACGGCCGATATCGTCGCGTCGTGGGTGGCGGTGGTCCTCCTGATGGTGGTGATATTCCTGAAGTTGACGATTTCAGCACCGTGAGACGGATTTTTTATTTTTATGTATTGACGGCGTCATAAAAAGGTCCTATACTCGGTTTCACTTTTCCTCACAGTGCGGCTGGTGAACAATCCCGGGCCCGATCAAGGGGGGCAGGTGGTGCGTGCCCGGGACCTTTCAACCCCTTTGCTGAAATATCTGTGTGGCGATATCCCGCTATGAAGTGGTCGTGTTTTTCTTTTTTCAAAAAAGGATAGTTTTTTAATGAGTGTTCGTGATCGCGATACTGTAAACATTTCCTCATTTCCCGCCATTGAAGAAGTGATCGAAAAGAGACTTGAAGAGATCGTCACGCTCCTTGATTCCGGCAACGGAGAGAACGGCAAACTCTATGATGAGGTCCTGTGCCTGGTAGAACGATGCCTGATCAAGATAGCCATGCGCAGGTCCAATAACATCAAGAAAGCCGCCGCCGACTTCCTTGGTATCAACCGGAACACCCTCCACAGCAAGATCAATAAGCTCGATATTCAGGGATGATGATTCACCGGACAAGACGGTGGTCAAGGGGATCCGTCTCCCGCAGGACGGACAGCAATGCTTCCTGGATATGCCCGTTTGACGCCGCGATGCCCGGTGATTCCAGATAAAACCCGCCGCCGTCGATGCCGGTGACGATGCCCCCCGCCTCTTCCACCATGAGCCAGCCGGCCGCCGTATCCCAGGGGTGCAGCTTCAATTCCCAGAAACCGTCAAAGCGGCCCGCGGCCAGATAGGCGAGATCAAGCGCCGCGGAACCGGCGCGGCGTATCGCCTGGACCTTCAGCGCCAGTTCATTGAAGTAATTGATGTTATTGTCGGGGTTTGTCCTGATGTCGTAAGGGAATCCCGTCGCGAGAAGGCTTTTCGAAAGGTCTTTCGTATCGGAAACGACGAGGCGCCTTTCATTGAGAAAGGCCCCGGCTCCCTTCTCCGCGATGAAGAGCTCATCGAGCAGGGGATCGTATATGACGCCCAGTATGATCCGTCCCTCTTTCTCAAAGGCGATGGAGACGCAGAACTGGGGAAAACCGTGGGCGAAGTTGGTGGTCCCGTCCAGGGGATCGATGATCCATCGATAGGAAGACCCCTTCCGAATGGGGGAGGATTCCTCGGCGAGGATGTCGTGTTCGGGGAAGGCCCCGGTTATGCGCGATATGATCAGTTCCTCCGACAGGGTATCCGTTTCCGTCACCAGGTTGATCGCCCCCTTGTACGCCACCCGGTGAGGACCGTGAAACCGCTCCTTGAGCAACGCGCCCGCTTCCCGCGCCAGGGCCTGTGCAAATTCTCCGTATTCGGACATGTAAGGGCTCCCGTAAAAGATGTTCGGCCGGGGAATATGTTACCGGCATATGAAGGTTCTGACCCATGCCCTTACTTCATAATTGAATAATCTTCAAGATGATTACAGGGGTGGCCGCCGTTGTCGCTCGTTGGGAAGCGCGGCCGCACCGGGGAAAATCAGGAAATACGAAAGCATTTCTGTTGCCTCGCTTCGCATTTAATGATAGAGGATGCATAACTTTTTTACAGTATGCAGGTGTCGATGAAGGACGAGGAAGAGGTACAGAAATCAGCGACCGAAGTCCCGGAGAAAGAGAAATCCCCGCCGGGCTTGAGGCAATTGCGGGAATCGAAGGGGTTATCGATCAAGGCCGCTTCCAGTGAGACGCGGATCAGTCCTTCCGTTCTCACGGCCATCGAGAACGAGGCCTTTGAGCTTCTGCCGGAACCGGTCTATTCACGGGCGTTCATAGGGACCTATGCCCGGTTTCTCGGCGCGGAAGGCCTCGATGTTCTCAAACGGTACAACGAATACACGGCTGAAAAAGAGAGGGGCCGTCTCAGGCGGGAGAGCAGCAGAAAGGAAGCCCGGTCGCAAATGAGGCGCGGTATCGTGCTTCTCGTTGTTCTGATCCTCTGCGCCCTTGCGTTCTTTTCCTACCAATATTTCTTTTCCGGGAATGATTCATCGGGGATAACACAGCAGGTCGGTGTGGTGATGGAGCAGGCGGATCGGCCGGATACCATGCCCGTGGCGGGTTCACCGGTGGAGCCGCCGGTGCCGGAGGACACGGGGGTCATCAGGGGAGAGGAGGCGCCGGCACCCGAGGAAACGGCGATGCCGGAACCGATCGTCCCGCCCGCCCCGGAACCGCAACCCCCGGAGACGCCGCAGTATACCTCTCATCACCTGCATATCGAAGCGACGGAATGGACCTGGCTTGAAATAACCCGTGATGATGATCTTCCCTTTGAAATACTGATGAAACCGGGTGACACCCTTTCCAGGGATGCCTCGGACAAGTTCGTCATGATCGTCGGGAATGCGAGCGGTGTTCGTATCACCTTCAACGGAGAACCGCTCGGTTCTCTGGGAAAACATGGTGAGGTGGTCCTTCTGACACTCCCCCGTGAGAAGGGTGCTCCCTGAACCGTCGCGGCCGGACCGGAAGATGGAAGTGAATGGTGATCCGGGAAAGATAGTTTGACAAAGCCCGGTCAATCCAGTAGTTTCGTGAATACGATACGTGCGGGGAGACACTCCCTGCCGAGTGAGGTGAGAAAGATATGTTCGGTGGTCTTGGAATGCCCGAGTTGCTGATAATCCTCGTGATTATCCTGATCATCTTTGGAGCGGGGAAATTGCCCGAGATAGGCGGCGCCATCGGAAAGGGCATCCGCAACTTCAAGAAATCAGTCACTGAACAGGATGAATCGGGCGGCAAGAAGGATACGGAAAAGATCGAGAAGAAGGACTGACGGCTGTTCGGCTGGCCCCCCTGCCTCTTACCGCATCCTTCACGGCCGTTCCATCGCTGAAGGCGCCGTTCATTCTTTACGCGGCACGGGCCTTCTCATCTAAAAGGGCACGTCGTCATCAGGTGCCTGTGACCCGGAAAAGGACCCCGAACCGGACTCCCAGCCTCCCGGGGCCTGACCGCCGTCGGAATCCTTCCTGTCAAGCATCTGCATGTTCTGTGCCACGATCTCCGTCGTATACCGCTTGTTGCCTTCCTTGTCCTCCCAGGTCCGTGTCTGGATCCTGCCGTCAATATATACAAGACTTCCCTTGGAAAGGTAGTTGCCGCATATTTCGGCGAGTTTTCGAAACGTTACGATCCGGTGCCATTCCGTCCGCTGTTCCTTGTTCCCGTTCTTGTCCTTCCACTGCTCGTTCGTGGCGAGATTGAAAGTCGTCACCATCGTTCCGTCCTGGGTGTACCGGACCTCCGGATCCGCGCCCAGCCTGCCGATAAGTATTGCCTTGTTGATCATGGGACCCCCCTTGCTCAGAATTTCAAAGCATCTTACACGACTCGCTCCATCTTGGCAAATCATTTATCCATGAGGCTTTGAGACCACATTCCCGGTTGACTTCGACGGTAATATTAAGTAGAAGTACAAACTGATGATTTCATGTAACGGGAAAGGTGGAACGGTGCCGGGAGCGGGAATTCTGGAAAGGATACGGTCTGAATCTTGAACCTGTGGGAGGCAGTGCTCCTTGGAATCGTACAGGGACTGACGGAGTTCTTCCCCGTCAGCAGTTCGGGTCACCTGGTAATCGCGCAGGGATACATCGAAGGATTCCGGCAGCCCGGTGTGCTCTTTGATGTCATGGTTCATTTCGGCACGCTGGTGGCCATTGTCTTTTTTCTGCGTTCCGAAGTGGCCGCCATCCTCCGGTCGCTGCTGCCGGGATCGGTGGATCCTCCCGGTGCGGAAGAAATGGTGCCGGTACGGAGGAGGATCGCCCTCTATATCGTTACCGGTACGGCATGCACCGTGGCCATCGCTTTGCTGTTTGAAAACAGGGTGCACCACCTCTTCGCTTCCGCGGGGATCGCCGCCGCCATGCTCCTGGTGACGGGGCTTCTTTTGTTCCTGGCCGACAGGGTGGAAGGGGCGGAGCGCAAGGAAAGCGACCTGACCCTTACCGACGGGATCATTGTGGGGATTGTTCAGGGGATCGCCCTGATCCCGGGCATATCGAGATCCGGCGCGACCATCGCCGCCGGCATGTTCAGAAAGTTGAACGGTGAGACAGCGGCACGATTCAGCTTTCTCATGTCCATACCTGCCGTCGCGGGTGCGATGGTCTACGAGTCGCGATACGCGGGGGCCGTGCCGGCCGGTGAGCTGGGAATCTATTTCGCCGGTGCCGTCGTCGCGGCGATCACAGGGTTTTTGACATTGAGAGTCCTCTTTTTTATAATAAAGGCTCAGAAACTGAGGATTTTCGCCTATTACTGCTGGTTCGTCGGTATTGCCACCCTGGTGCTGAGGACCGTCGCCCATGGCTGACGTAAAAGAGGTTAAAAAAGAATACAGACGTTCCAAGGAAATCGCCGGCGTGGTGCTGCTCGCCCTGGCAGTCTTCCTTGTCGTGTGCCTCGTGTCATACCATCCCGGTGACCCCTCTTTCACGCACCGGCCCGATAAACTGCACCGGATAGCCAATTACGGAGGATTTGTCGGTTCCTACCTTTCCGACTCCTTCCTGCGGCTTTTCGGCATATCGTCCTATCTCTTTCCTCTGCTGCTCGTCGTCCTGGCCTTCAATTTCTTCAGGAACAGGGTTTTTTCGGTCAATCTCGCTGTTACCTTGGGGTTCGGCGGGCTGATCGTTTCAACGGCCTCGCTCCTGTCGGAGCGGTACGCGACTCGTTCGTTCTTTTACGATACCCTCGATCCCGGCGGGCTTCTCGGGTATCACACGGCAAAGATACTGAATTCATACATCAACGCGGTGGGGGCGCACATCGTATTGACCGTCATCCTGCTCATCTCCCTCATGGTGACCCTCGACGTTTCCCTCGTTTCCCTGTCGAAACGCCTCGTCGCGGTCTCAGCGGCGGCGATATCCCGGACCTCCACGTTCTTCCTGATCAGGATGGAGCGACTGAGACGAAAGAAAAAACCCCCACAACCAAAAAAGAAAAAGATCGGCAGGGAGCCTCCCCCCGTCATTGTCGAAGAGGCGGTGCCCCGTGAGAAGGTGAGCGAAAAAAAGAGATACCGGCAGACGGCATTTGAATTCCTCGGGACCGGTGACACCTTTGAAGTGCCTCCCCTGAAGCTCCTCGACGAGATCGAACGGCAGAGCAAGGCGGTCAACAAGGAAAGCCTCATCATGAACGCCAGGATCCTTGAAAAGAAACTGGCCGATTTCGGTGTTGAGGGAAAGGTCGTCGAGGTCAAGCCGGGACCGGTGATCACCATGTTCGAGCTGGAACCGGCGGCGGGTGTGAAGATAAACAAGGTGACCAACCTTTCCGACGATCTGGCCATGGCGCTCAAGGCCCAGAACATCCGTATCATAGCCCCCATCCCGGGGAAATCGGTGATCGGTGTCGAGCTACCCAATCCAGGAAGAGAACTGGTCCACCTCCGCGACGTGATAGACAACGATGAGTTCCTGGAAACGAAGATCAAGCTGCCCATCGCCCTGGGCAAGGATATCGTGGGGAATCCCGTCATCACCGATCTCGCGAAAATGCCTCATCTCCTGATAGCCGGCACCACCGGTTCAGGGAAAAGCGTGTGCCTGAACGCCATGATATGCAGCATTCTTTTCAAGGCGACCCCCCAGGCGGTGAAGTTCCTCATGATCGACCCGAAGCGCCTGGAACTGTCCGCCTATGAAGGCATTCCACACCTCCTTCACCCCGTTGTGGTGAATCCCAAGAAGGCCTCCCATGTCCTGAAATGGGCCGTGGAGGAAATGGAGCGACGCTACCGGGTCATCGGTGAATCGGGATTCAAGAACATTGAATCCTATAACCGCTTCGTCGACAAGGGACAGGCGGTTCCCGTGGTGCAGAAGGAGACCGGGACCGGCGAGGGGGAACCGGGCGAGGAAACACCACCCCCCGAACGGCTGCCCTATATCGTTATCGTTATCGACGAGCTTGCCGACCTCATGATGGTGGCACAGCGCAACGTGGAGGAATCCCTGACCCGCCTGGCCCAGATGGCCCGGGCCGCCGGGATACACCTCATCATTGCCACCCAGCGGCCCTCCGTCGATGTCATCACGGGGATCATAAAGGCCAACTTTCCCACCCGCATATCCTTCCAGGTATCGTCAAAGGTCGATTCCCGGACCATCCTTGACCAGTTGGGGGCGGAAAAGCTCCTCGGCATGGGGGATATGCTCTTTATTCCCCCGGGGATATCGAAATTGACCCGGATACACGGCGCCTATGTTTCCGATGCGGAGATCGGCAGGATCGTGGAATTCATCCGTGCCCAGCAGACTCCCGCTTATGATGAATCGATCGCCGAGTATAACCCCGAGGTCCGCGATGAACGCTTCGGTGATGAGGAATTCGACGAGAAGTACGACGAGGCGGTGGAACTCGTGACCGACCTCGGGCAGGCGTCGATATCCCTGGTCCAGAGGTACCTGAAGATCGGATACAACCGGGCGGCCCGGATCATCGAAAAAATGGAGGCCGAAGGGATCGTCGGGCCTTCCGACGGCGCCAAACCGCGCAAGGTGCTGGCGGGGAAACTGCCGGAATAAATTGAAAGAACGGATACACATCATCAGCCTTGGCTGTCCGAAGAATCTTGTAGATTCCGAAGTAATGGCCGCCGCTCTTGAAAAGGGCGGTTTCCGGGTCACCGACGAGGAATCAGGGGCCCATATCATTCTTGTCAATACCTGTACCTTTATCCGGCCGGCACAGGAAGAATCCATCGACGTGATCCTGCGGGCGGCGTCTCTCAAGGAACAGGGACGCTGCCGGTACCTGATCGTCGCCGGCTGTCTTCCCCAGCGGTACGGGGCGATCCTGGAAAAAGAGTTGCCTGAGGTCGATCTGTTCATCGGCACCGGGGAGGTGCCCCGGATCACCGAGCTGACGACGGCCCTGGTGGAGAACGGAAGGGCGATCCCCCGTTGTGTCGTCGGCAGACCGGACTTTCTCATGACCCGGCATCACCCGCGGCTCCTCCCGGGGGGATGCCGCAGCGCTTACCTGAAGATCGCCGAGGGATGCTCGAACCGGTGTTCCTACTGTGTTGTCCCCCTTGTCCGGGGGGGCTTCCGAAGCCGCGAACCTGACGATATCGTGAAGGAAGCGGCGGGGCTCGCGGTGCGGGGGATACGGGAGATCATCCTGACGGCCCAGGAAACGACGGCCTGGGGCGCTGACCTGAAAGGAAAACCGGCGCTGCCGACGCTGATGAGGGAACTGGCCTCCGTCGACGGCATCGCCTGGATCCGGCTTCTCTATACCTATCCCGGAAGCGTTTCCACGGAGCTTCTCGAAACGATCGCCGGTGAGGAAAAGATATGCGACTATATCGACATACCCATTCAGCATATCGACGACGATATACTGAAAATGATGGGCCGGAGGGACCGCGAGAGCTCGATCAGGGCGGTCATTGCCCGCGCGCGGGACATCATTCCCAGCGTGGCCCTGAGGACGTCCCTCATCGTGGGATTCCCCGGCGAGGGGCGGGCGCAGTTCAGGAAGCTGCGGGATTTCGCGCGGGAGACGCGGTTCGATCACCTCGGTGTTTTTACCTATTCGCGGGAAGAAGGGACGAAGGCTGCCGGTCTGCCCCGCCAGGTGACGCAGCGGACCAAGGACCGCCGCCGCGGCCTGATCATGGAGGAGCAGGCGGAGATATCCCGTGAGATCAACGAAACGCTCGTCGGGACCCGGCAGGAGATCCTTATCGAGGAACCTTCGGACATTCCCGGGTACGATCATGTGGGACGCCTGCGCCGGCAGGCCCCCGACATCGACGGCGTCACCTATATGAAGGGCGGGGGAAGAACGGGAGACATCGTCCTCTGCGAAATAACCGCCGCCGATGTCTATGATCTGCATGGAAAAATCATTAACAACCCGTAATATTGCGGTGACGAACCGTATCACCTGTCATGCCGGACGTGATCCGGCATCCAGTCTGCTCATGAATTCCCTGGTGCACAGTATTAACTACTCATATATTGTTGCCGTATAGAAAGCAGCTTCCTGCTCATGGGGAACCCATTTTACTATGTACGATAAATGCTTTATATATACGGACGTTTTTTAGGCGGTAAGAGAAATTTTTCTTGACAGTCCGAAAAAACATTAGTAATCACTAACCCATCATTAGTGGACAATATATATCTCAGATCCGGGGGCCCTCCGCGGGGCATATTTTCGTAAGACAATGAATATAGTAGATAAAACAAAAGAGCGATATCTCGAATATGAACGACGGCATCAGGAAATACTCGATGCGGCGATCCGGGTGTTCAATTCCAAGGGCTACAATGCGGCTACCACGGCGGAGATTGCCAGGGAAGCGGGGATTTCCGAACCGATCATGTACAAGCACTTTGGAAGCAAACCGGAGCTTTTTTTGGCCTGCTTCCGGTCGATCAGCGATGAGTTGCTGGAGGCATACCGGGAGGTCTACAAAAACACTGTCGATAACGAGGTCGGATATCTGGAAGGCGTTGCCCGTGTGTATATCGATTTCGTTGAGAACAATCCCCATAAATCAATGTTCCTTGTCCATTTGCTGAGTTATCGGGACAAACCGGAATTTGAAAGGGTGTTCATGGATTTCATGGATGCCAGCATAGAGGGTGTCCGGCGCATTATCGAGGCGGCAAAAGAGAAAGGAAGGATACGGTCCACCATTGATGCTCGCATCCTTGCGGGGTTTTTCGTCAATCAGTACTTTACGGTGGTCGCTCTCAAGGAACTCGGGGGATTTCAACAGAGCTTCAATGACGTCTTCTTCGAGATCATTCACAGCATGCTGAAGATTGAGTGATATATTTTTTCCCTTAAAAGTTAGTAGTTACTATTGAGGCCATAGTAAAAGCTAATATCGGAGGGTGGAACATATGACGTTTACCGTTGCCGAGCTTCTGGAGAGACGTATCTCGGAATCGCCTGATCGTGTGTATCTGAAATACCATGACGGACGGGCAGGCTGGAATGGGATTACCTGGAGCGAATACGGGGAGCGCATTGCCGAGTTCTCCCGGGCGCTCCTGGCGCTCGGTGCAGAAAAGGGGGACAGGATTGCGATTATCGGGACCAGTTCGCCCGACTGGTTCGTGACGGACATGTCCATCATGACCATCGGCTGTATCACGGTCCCTATCTATTTTACCAGCAGCAGCGAACAGATCGCCTATATCGTGGATCATGCGGAGGTTCGCTATTTTATCATACTCGGCAGCGAATACCTTCCCGGGGTCCAGTCGGCTTTGAAGCACTGTCACCGGCTTGAAAAGATCATAATTCCCGATGATTTCGACCTTCCCGATGACACCGGTTTCATGAAACGGGAAGAATTTCTGTGGATGCAACGCGGGATCACGCCCGAACAACTGGACAGGGTGAGAAGGAATGTGACCCCCGAGGACGTGGCGGCCTTTATATACACGTCCGGTACAACCGGTCCTCCGAAGGCGGTCATGCTCGTCCACAGGAATTGTTGTGCCGCTGCGAAAAGTGCTGCCGCCTCCATGAAATTCCTCGATGCCCTGGCTGATCCGGTTAACATCACCTGTTTTCTGACGCTTTCCCATGTATTCGAGCGGAGCTATTCCCTGATGACACCAATGGAGACAGGGGCGGTCGTGCATTTCGCGGACCTCTCCAGGGCGCTGGAAGAAATACGGGAAATAAAGCCGACGATCGTTGTCGGGTTGCCGCGGACCTGGGAAAAGATATACGAAGCGATCATGGGGGAGCGGGACAGAATGTCTCTGAAAAAACAGAGGATATTCGATTGGGCCCTCAGAACGGGAATGCAGTTCAACCGGACGATCTATGAAAAAAGGCGTATCCCCTTCCGGCTGAAGGTGCGTCACTGGATGGCTAAGCGGCTGGTCATCGACAAGATCCTGGCCCCACTGGGATTTGAAAACGCCCGTCATTTCATGACGGGCGGCGCCGTATCGTCAAAGGAGATCATAGATTTCTTCTTCTCCCTTGGTGTCTGGATATGCCAGGTTTACGGGCAGACCGAATCCCACGGGATGGGCTCCATTGAAACACGGGAAAAAAGGCGCTTCGGATCGGTGGGCATTCCATTTCCCGGCATCGAAATTTCACTATCCGGTGAGGGTGAAATACTGATGCGGGGTGATGTGGTCTCTCCCGGGTATTACAAAGATCCCGAGCTCACGAGGGAAACCTTCCGTGACGGATGGCTGTACACCGGTGATCTTGGCTATATTGATGAGGATGGCTATCTCTTCATCACCGGCCGCAGGAAGGACATCATCATCACCTCCGGTGCGAAAAATATCACCCCCGCGAAGATAGAGGCCTCACTTATGAGCATTCCCCTCGTCGAACACGCCGTCGTCGTCGGTGACGGCCGGAAATATCTCACGGCACTTTTGACGCTCAACCTGGACGAGGGGATTGCCTTTGCGCGGAAACAGGGACGAGTCGCCGACACCTATCAATCCCTGCTCGCGATACAGGAACTGCGAAATGAAATAGAAAGGCAGGTGAACGAGATCAACGCGACCTTTTCCCGGGTTGAGCAGATCAAGAAGTTCGCCATCCTTTCTCGACCCCTGTCGATAGAGGCCGGTGATCTGACCAGTCTGAACAAGATAAAGCGCTACGCGGTCATCGAAAAATATGCCGCCGAGATCGACGATCTCTATTCATGACCGGCGGCAGCGGAAAGGAGGAACCACATGGCGGTGAAAAAGGACATGGCGGGAACAAAAATAGGAGAATTAGAATTTCCCGTCGAAAGAGGAAAAATAAAGGAATTCGCCGGTGCCATCGGTGATCCCAACCCGGTGTACCGGGACAGGGAGTATGCCCGGGCCCTGGGCTTCAGTGATGTGCTTGCGCCGGTGACCTTTCCCATCGCTTCAAGTTTCCAGATGCCTTCGGACAACTATGTGCTGGAGACGTCGCTTCAGCTGGGCATGGATCCCGGGAAGAGCGTGCATGGAACCTTTGAGATCATTTATGAACGGCCTGTCTGCGCAGGGGAAACTCTGCGCGGCGAGATCGTCGTGGGTGACATTTACGAGAAGGAAGGGAAGCGGGGAGGCACCATGACCTTCGTCGAAATGAAACAGAATTTTTACGATGAGAAGGACGAACTGGTGGTCACGATCAGCAATATTTTTATCGAGAGGTCATAAGGAAGTATTTCGAGGAGGATATCTCATGGAAGAGTCGAAGCTGTATTATGAGGATGTCGCCGGCGATGACATCCTTCCATCATTTCAAATAACTGTGACACGCACGCATATCGTCAAATATGCGGGAGCCGGCGGTGATTTTTTCCCCGTTCATCATGATGAGGAATTCGCAAAAGCGGTGGGGCTGCCATCGGTGTTCGCCATGGGGCTCATGCACGGAGGAATGCTGACCAGGGTTGTGACGGACTGGGCCGGGGACGGTCGCGTGCGGCGGTACAAGATCAGGTTCGCCACCATGGTCTGGCCGGGCGACACGCTCACCTTTGCGGGGCATGTGGTCGGAAAATACGAGCAGGATGGCGCGCATCTCGTTGATTGTGAGCTTTCTGTCGTAAATCAGAACGGGGAGAAGGCGATCACCGGAGAGGCAACCGTCAAGCTGCCCTCGAGAAGATAACCCAAGGAGAGTGACCTATGGATTTTAATCTGACGGAAGAACAGCTGATGTTTGCCGATTCAGTCGAAAAATTCGCCCGGAAGGAGATCGCTCCCGGCGTCGAGGAACGGGAAGAGGTCTCGGGTTTTTCCCGGGACGTGTGGAAAAAAATGTCGGAATTCGGCCTGAACGGACTGTGCATTCCCGTTGAATACGGGGGCGGCGGTGCCGACCCGATAACGACGATCATCGGAACCCAGGCATTTGCAAGGGGCAGCGGGGATGTCTTTCTGGTCGTGGCATGGCTTTCCCATCTGCTGCTGGCCGCCATGCCGATCGTGGATCTTGGCACGGAGGAGCAGAAAAAGAAATATCTTCCCAAGATGGCGTCGGGTGAGTGGATCGGGGCTTACGCGCTGACCGAACCCGAGGCCGGGACCGATGCCACCGGGTTGAGGACCACCGCACGAAAGGAAGGGGATCATTACATTCTGAACGGAAGCAAGACCTTCATCTCCAATGCCCCCATTGCGGATGTCTTCGTGGTCTTCGCATCGATAGATCTTTCCCTGCGGGCGGGGGGGATCACCATCTTTGTCGTGGAACGGAACACCCCGGGGTTAACGACGGGAAAACCCCTCAGGAAATACGATGGTCATTCCTCGCCAACGGGAGAAATCTTTTTCGAGGATTGTGCTGTTCCGGTCGAGAATCTGCTTGGCAAGGAAGGCGAAGGCTTCTTTGCGATGATCTCTTCTCTCGGATGGGAACGCATGGCATTCGGTGCCTGTGTCGGTGCCATGGAATGGGAATTGGAACAATGCATTGCCTATGCCAGGGAGAGAAAACAGTTCGGCAAACCGATCGCAAAATTTCAGCTTGTACAGGCCATGCTGGCGGAGATGAAGATCGATCTCGAGGCGGCACGCTACCTTGTTTACAACCTTGCCTGGAAGAAGCATATGAAAACCGACACGGCCCTTGATGCCGCCATTACCAAGACCTTCGTTACCGAGGCGGCTCATCGCAATTCCCAGAAGGCCGTCCAGATATTCGGCGGCAACGGCTGCATGCGGGAATATCCCGTCGGCCACAACTTCTGGGCAAGCAAAATGGGCGTCATCGGTGGCGGGACATCGCAGATTCAACGGGTCATCATCGGTAGAATGCTTGCCGGGGTATAGGGTTACTGTTCACAGAAAATCAGTGACGTACCGAAATCAAAGAAGGGAGGAGAGGTTGTATGGGAAGTATTCGCGGGAAGACGGCCGTTGTCGGTGTTGGTGAAGTACCCACTGGCATGTACCCCGAACGTTCGTTCATCGATGCGGCCGTCAGCGCTTCGGAAATGGCCATCAAGGATGCGGGGATCAGAAAGGAAGACATCGACACGGTCATTCCGATCGTCGTTGTCTCGAACGCACTGGATAATGCGAACATGATCTGTTCCTGGATGGTCGAGGAACTTGGTCTGGGTAGGACGGCGAAGAGCAACTTTCAGGTCGCGTCGGGCGGTTCGAGTTCGGCCAATGCGCTCAAAACGGCGGCGGCACTGGTCAATGCGGGATTGTCCAAGGCGGTTCTCGTGGTTCATTCCGATCGTCTGGGAACCGGACTGGACCTTGGTATGGCAATTACCATGTTCGCGAAGGTATCGACAAGCCAGGAGTACGAAATGCCCTATGGCTTCAGCCAGCTCGCACTGGCGGGCCTGCTGCAGCAGCGTTACATGCATGACACGGGGACCACGGAGCGGCAGATAGCGGCGGTGGTGGAAACGAACCGGAAGTGGGCGGCGCTGAACCCCAATTCGATTTTCTACAAAAAACCGATCACAATAGAAAAGGTGCTTGAATCCCCGGTGATCTCATCACCCGTGCGGGCCCGCACGATGAACAAGCTCTGCGACGGTGCCTCGGCCTTTATCGTGACCTCCGCCGAGCGCGCACGTGATCTGACCGGACAGCCCGCGTACATCCTGGGGCTGAGCTCCCGGTGCACGCACTTCACAGTCACCCAGCAGCCCGATATATTCAAGGCGTGGTCCCCGGCGGTGGATGAGGCGTACGAAATGGCGGGGATCGGACCTGGTAACGTCGATGTGGCCGAACTGTATGATGCCTTTCCCACCTTTACCCTTATTTCGACCGAACTGACGCAGCTCTGCGGCAGGGGCGAGGCAGGGAAATTTTTTGAAGAGGGCCATGCCGCTCCGGGAGGCAAACTGCCCATTCAAACCAACGGTGCCATGATGGGTCAGGGACATACCGGAGCCGGTGGGGGACCGGCGCTCCTGGTAGAGGCGGTCAGGCAGATCGCCGGGAAGGCCGGTGAACGACAGGTGGACAATGTGCGGCATGTGATCGTCACCGGTTCGGGCGGCGTGGGGATGGACTTCCACATGGAAGTTCTTGGAAAGGAGGTCTGAGCATATGAGTGAATACAAAAAGCCGCTGCCCTTGATCACAAGAACAAGCAAGGTCTTCTATGACGGGTGCAGAGAGGGGAAACTCCTCTATCAGCACTGCCGGGACTGCGGGGAGGTGATATTTTTTCCCAAGGAGCTCTGTCCGAACTGCATGGGACGCGATCTTGAATGGCTCGAATCACGGGGAAAGGGAAAGATCCATACCTTTACCATCGCCTACGCGGCCGCCCCGCCGGAATTCGCCGAGGATCAACCCTATGTTCTTGCGATCGTTGAGATGGATGAGGGGTATCGAATGATGAGCAACATCGTAGACTGTGACTTCGAAACGATCACCTGTGAGATGCCGGTGGAGGTTGTCTTTGATCCTGTGACACCCGAAGTCTCGCTTCCGAAATTCAAGCCGGTAGTAAGAAAAAAATGAATAATTCAAAAAAAGGAGAGGGAATATGAGCAAAAGTAAGTATGATCCAATTTTCGAGCCCATCAAGATTGGCAATGTGGAAATCAAAAACCGCATCGCCATGTGTCCCATGAACATGAACTACACGGGGCCTCAGCATTATGTGAGTGATCAGCAACTGGCGTACTATGCGGCCCGGGCAAAAGGAGGGACGGGACTTATCATCACCGAGGCGACGTTCGGCGTTTGGCATCCGACAGCGGATACATACCGAAAGTATAACAACTTGAGAATGGACAATGAATTGTACGTTGCCGGCATGTCGGAACTGGCAGAGCATATTCATGCCTTCGGTGCGAAGGTATTCGTTCAGATCGCTGTTGGTCCGGGAAGACAGGGTACCAGTGAGCTCGGTGCCGTCCAGCCCGTATCCGCCTCTCCCATTCCTTATAGAACCTATCCGGAAAACATGATCAACGGTATCGACCCGGTATCGATGCTCCGTTCTCTCGGATATTTCGGCGAGATTCTCCAGACCGATGATATCGATGAACTGCTTGCCTTTGCCAACAAAGTGCCTGGTACTCATATGAATGGGCAAACACCTCGGGAAATTACCGTGGAAGAGATAAAGGAACTTGTAAAGGAAATTGGAATAGGAGCAAAGTTGGCAAAGCGAGCTGGCTTCGACGGGGTGGAACTTCATGCCTGCCATGGATATCTGATCCACAGTTTCTTTTCTCCCCGTTCGAACCATCGGAATGACGAGTATGGAGGAGGGTTCGAGAATCGGATCAGATTTCTCCTCGAATGCTTACGTTCAATGAGAAAATACGTTGGACCCGATTATGCGATCGGTGTCAGGTTCAGTGCCTCGGACAATCTCCCCGAAGGGTTTGATGAACAATTTGCCAAGCGTCTCGCAAAACGCTGTGAGGAAGAGGGTGTCAATTATATTCACCTCTCTGATGGTTCATACGAAAAAATGAATAACTTTCTTCCCAACGAAGAAGCAACAGTCGTGGAAAAGGCCGCTGTTATCAACAAGGGCCTGAATATTCCCTTGATATGTCCTTCCGTTCATAATCCCGATAATGTCGTCAATGCCCTCAAGAAGAACAAAGCAGACATGATCTCCATCGGCCGCGGACTTATAGCGGAACCTGAGTGGGTGAATAAGGTCAGAGAAGGGAGGATCAAGGAGATCATCCGCTGTATCCGCTGCAATGAGGGGTGCATCGGCCGGTTTATCCTGGGCCTGCCCTGCCGGTGTATCCTGAATCCCACGGTGGGCCAGGAGCGGTTTATGGACGAGTTCATGCGGCGTCCCATCCTGCCCATCAAGAAGCGGGTATGGCAGACACAGGCGCAAATCGGCAAGGAACCGAGCGTCCCGATGCGGGGCCTGAGACCGGAAGACCTGTAATAACCGGTTCCGGGTCAAGAGAAAATTGAAACGGTCCCTGTTGTCATGGTGGACCTGAAAGGGGGAGAAGCAATGAAAGTATACGACGGTCATGCCCATATTTTCATCAAGGGGGGAATTCCCGAGGCGTATCTGAACGGGATCGCTCGTACGATGAGACTGGTGGTAAAGAACAAATTCAAGGTCGATATGACCATCGACGATGTCCTGAATCAGATGGTCGAACCCTGGTACGATCCGGACGGTTCGAAGCTTCTGGCGACCATGGATGGTGCAGGGATCGAAAAGACGGTCATTTTCGGTTCCGACTTCGGTGCCGCTCTGGGGGACCCGCCGATCCACATCTTTGAAGCCAACAGAAAGTATTCCGAGATCGCGCGGCAGCATCCGGACAGGTTCACGGCGCTGTGCTCCATCGATCCGCGCCGGCCGGGGGCCATGAAACATGCCGAGCAGTGCATCGAGGAGTGGGGGATGAAAGGGTTCAAGCTCCATCCGGCGGCGGGTTTCTATCCGACCGATGAGATCCTCTGGCCCTTGTATGAAAAATGTGCCGGGTGGAACGTGCCTCTCGTTTTTCATACCGGTGCCCAGCCAGCCGCGCCGGTATCCCTGGATACCCAGCGATCGCTCTTTCTTGCCGAGGCGGCCACACGGTTTCCTGATACGAAGTTCATCATGGCCCATGTTGCCATGGATATGTGGGAAGAGGCTGTCATGTACGGGAAGCTGATACCGAACCTCTATTTCGACCTCTCCTATCATCAATTTTCCTATGTCTCATGGGGGGCGGAGAAATTCTATGGATGGGTCCGTTTCCTGATCGATGAGTGTGGTGCCAGTAAACTTCTCTGGGCCACTGACACGCCCCTGCCCACGGCGTTGCTGCCCACCGATCAGTATGTGAAGGTCTTTACCGAACGGCAGACGGATATTCCCTTTACCGATGAAGAGATGGAATTGATCATGTGGCAGAACACGGCGGAGGTGTTCGGAATATAAGTTATTTGATGTACTTTTAGAAAAAGTGTTACAAGCGAAACGGATGGGGCCGGTTTAAAAGGGATTCAGATGAACGCAATGGTCTGCTCCGCCTCCGGGAGAGGCCGGACTTCGTATTTCGCGGGGGTCTGAAATGTCACGGTTATTGACACGATCAGGGATGGCGCATATCCTTGCCGGCATGTTCCTCCTTGTGTTCATGACAATGGTATCGCACGCCGCGCCTCCTGCCAGGACACATCATACCGAGGATGGTTTTCGGAACATTTACGCCTTCGAGCGGCCCGGTATGTCAAATTTCCTCAAGTGGCGCCTGGAGCGGATGGGAAAGGACCACCCGTCTCAGGAGGACTACCTGTTTCCCCTCGCGGACAATAATCCTGCCTTTCTCCGGGGCAACCGGGAGATGAACACCCTGACCTGGGTGGGCCATTCAACGCTCTTCGTGCAGTTGAGGGGGCAAAACATCCTGACGGACCCCCATTTCTCCCGGCGGGCGTCGCCCGTCTCCTGGGCGGGACCCGAGCGGGTGACGCCGCCCGGTATCGCCCTGAAGGACCTGCCGCCGGTGGATATCGTCCTCATTTCGCATGACCATTATGATCACCTCGACCGTGAAACCATCGTGAACCTCCACCGGCGGGAGGGGGGTGAAGATACGCTCTTCCTGGTCCCCCTGAAATTGAAGTCCTGGTTCGAAGACCTCGGCGTCCGGAACGTTGTTGAAATGGACTGGTGGGAGGAGTACGACGCGAAAGGCCTCAGGATGATCTGCACCCCCATGCATCACTGGAGCAAGCGGACCCTCTTCGCCGAGAACGAGACCCTCTGGGCCGGCTGGGCGGTCGATACGGGAGAGTTCCGTTTCATTTTTCTGGGTGACTGTGGATATTCGCCGATCTACCGTGATATCGGCGATGAACTGGGGCCCTTCGACCTTGCCGCCATCCCCATCGGGGCGTACGAGCCGCGCTGGTTCATGCGAAACCAGCACGTAAATCCCGCGGAAGCAGTGCAGGTGCACCTCGATCTGCGGGCGCGGCGTTCCGTCGGTATTCACTGGGGGACCTTTATCCTTACCGATGAGCCTCTTGACGAACCGCCCCTGAGCCTGATGTTGGCCCGGGAACGGCGGAACCTGCCCCCGGAAGATTTTTTCATCCTCCGGCATGGTGAAACGATAGTGCTGGAATGAGAGAGGTTATTCGGCTGCTGTTATTGCCGCGGAACGGTCCTTTCTGAGCCGGTAGAGCCTGAGATAGTGTGCCGGATTCAGCCACTTTCCGTGACCCGGCAGAATACACTTGATCTGATCCACCCGGGCGCGGGCCGCCCGTTCACCTTCCTCTATGAGGTGCCGTGCCCGTGAGAATTCCGACCAGTGGAGGCTCCCCACGTCGGGGCGAATGACCACATCGGCCTCTTTCAGTTCATGCTCGACCAGGTAATAGGTGGTGATGTCGTTGGCGCGGTTGAAGATGTCCTGGGCTGTTTTCAGGTCATTGTCAAGATGGATGTTCTTCGTTATCGCGACGGCGATGACCCTGTCGGCCCCTTCACGGCGGGTGATGGTGACCGGTACGTGCGCGAGAATGCCGCCGTCGGCGAGGAGCCATCCCCCCTTTCTGAAAGGTTCGATGGCGCCGGGAACGGCGCTGCTCGCCATGATCGCTTCCCGGAGGGAACCCTGGGAAAACACCACGGGTTTGCCGGTAACGAGGTCCGTTGCGACAGCCCGGAAGGGGATCTTCGTGTCCTCGATGTCGATGTCGGGGATCAGGTGATCTATCATGAACTGAAACTCTTTCGCTGAAAGGATACCGGGCCTGAAGAGGGCCTGGAACATGAGGATCTTGCTTTTCAGGTAGTTCTGAATCTTGTCGGCTAGTTTCTTGTCCGTGTGCTTGTGAGCTTCCTCGATGGCATTGATGACGGATGACTGGAATTCCGGGCTGTTCAGAAATTCCTCGATGCTCTGCTCAAGCATGTCGGGATCCTGCCCCAACGCGTAAGCGCCGCCGACGAGGGCACCGCTGCTCGTTCCCACGATCATATCTATGGGGACATTTTCTTCTTCAAGTACCCGCAATACCCCGATATGGGCAAATCCCCTGGCACCACCGCCACCCAGGGCAAGACCGATAATCGTGTTCTTTCCTTTCACCGGGCCACCGTCCGCTGTTGCGCTGATCAGTATGATATGCCGCATGTATAAGCTGTTATTTGGGTAATGTCAATGCCGCATCACATGCCGCATCACGGGAGCCCCCCGCGACCGGCGGACGGTCCCACGCCGCCGGAACGGCGCAATGACCGGTTGCAATAGGGACCGCAAGCCCGTATAAAGAGAACTGTCATGGCCCCGGAAAGGGGGAGAGACCGGGAGAAATGAAAGGGGATAACGCTCATGTGCGGCCGTTTTGTCATGGTTGCCTCCCTTGCCGATATAGAGGATGAGTTTGATGTGCAGGGCGGTTCCGGCGAACTGCGGCGCAGTTACAACATCGCACCGGGAAGCACCGTCGCCGCCGTGGTCAATGACGGTTCCAACCGGATCGAGACCTTCCAGTGGGGCCTGGTTCCCTCCTGGACGAAGGACCCCGCCCGGGGCCGGATGATAAACGCCCGGGCCGAGACGGTGGCCGAAAAGCCCAGTTTCAAGGCTTCTTTCAGAAAAAAGCGGTGCCTGGTCATCGCCAGCGGGTACTACGAATGGAAGAGAACGGCGACAGGGAAGGTCCCCTATTATATCCGTGGAATATCGGGGCGCCCCCTCGGCTTCGCCGGTATCTTCGATTCCCGGGTTTCCCCCGGCCGCGAGACACTCCGTACCTGCGCGATAATCACCACGCGACCGAACGACCTCGTCGGCGCCATCCATGACCGCATGCCGGCCATACTGTCCCGGGAAGTGACTTCGCTGTGGCTGGATACTTCGGTCCGGGATGAGGCGAGGCTTCTGCCCCTTCTGGAACCGGTGTCGGGAGATGGGCTCGAGGCATATCCGGTGAGCACCCTGGTCAATTCACCGTGCAATGATTCCCCCCGCTTGATAGAGCCGGCCGGGACCTCCCTGTTGAATGAACCGCCGGTGTAGGAACCGTCAAAAATTTTGACATTTGCACGTCTTTCCCCTATAGGTTTTATATTCGTTTCAGAGAAGAGATGACCCTATATGCAGTTACAGGAAGTACTTGACCGTTACGCCGATGACCTGAGGATCATCGAAGAATATCTTGAGGCCCAGCAACAGTCCTATGTGCACCTGATCCCCGAGATCGCCCGTCATATCATCCAGAGCGGCGGCAAGCGCCTGCGGCCGCTTTTGCTTATCATCTGTTCCGATCTCTGCGGTTACCGGGGTGACCGCCGTTACACGCTGGCGGCCGTCATGGAATTCATTCACACGGCCTCCCTGCTTCACGATGACGTGATCGATCACGCGGACCTGAGGCGTGGCAAGGTCTCGGCGAACAGGGTCTGGGGAAATTCCGCGAGCGTTCTCGTGGGTGATTATCTCTATTCGAAATCATTCAAGATCCTGGCCGAGGATGAGGACACGGCGGTACAGAAGCTTCTTTCCATGACGACCACCACCATGGTGGAAGGGGAGATCGTTCAACTGGTGCGGGTGGGCAATGCGGATATCACGGAAAAAGAATACCTTTCCGTTATCGAGAAGAAAACGGCGGTCCTGATCTCGGCCTCATGTGCCGTCGGTGCGATCCTCGCGCGATCGCCCCAGTCCCACATTGAGGCGCTGGCGCGTTTCGGCATGCGGCTTGGAATGGCTTTCCAGCTCACCGACGACACGCTGGACTATATGGCGGCCGAGGAGGAGTTCGGCAAGGCCGTAGGAAAGGACCTCATGGAAGGGAAAGTAACCCTTCCCGTCATAGAGGCATTCAGGAAAGGCGCGCCGGAGGAACGGACGGCGATGAAGGAGATCATAGAGCGAAAGGCGGCGGGTGACGGTGATGTGGAGCGCATCATGTCACTGATCGGCGCCCATGGAGGCATTCAGTACGCGCTGAGCAAGGCCGGCCATTATATCAAGGAAGCCAAGTCATTTTTGAAACCCTTCGCCGATTCGGCGCCGAAGCAATCCCTTGTCGCGATTTCCGATTACGTCATAGCACGGAGGCTCTGAACCCGCTCCGCGCTTCTGGATCTCAGCGGAAGGCCGGGGTGTGTCCCGGGCGTTCTTCCACGCATGAACAGGGGGAGTTTGACACAGATGGCAATCTACGAATTTGACGGCAGGAAACCCCGCCTCTCACCGGAGACCTTTGTTCATCCCGAGGCGGTGGTCATCGGCGATGTTACCATCGGGAACCAGTGTTTTATCGGTCCCGGTGCGGTTATCCGCGCCGATTTCGGTTCGGTGGTGATAAAGGACGGCACCAGTATCCAGGACAACGTCGTGATCCACGTGAACGGGAACACCGCCGGTGTTCTGATAGAGGAAGATGTCGTGGTGGGGCATGGCGCGATACTTCACGACGTGCGCATTGCACCGCGCTGCGTTATCGGGATGGGTGCCATCCTGCTCTATGAGGTCGTCTGCGGGGAGGGAGCGATCGTCGCCGCCGGCTCGGTCGTCAGGCAGGGCATGCAGATCCCGGCGCGGAAACTGGTGGCGGGCAGCCCGGCAAAGGTCATAAAAGATGTCCCTTCCGAACTGGAGCAGTACATCCGGGAAGGTGTGGCGCTCTATCGCGATCTCAGCCTGCGGTACGGCAAGACGCTGAAACGGATCGGGTAGGTCGGGGCGGGGCCGGCTGTGCCCCTGCCGTTGAACGATCACACCCGTACCGACGGATCCATTCTCTCATATTCTTCGATCATTGTTTCTTCGAGGGATCGGCGCAGGTCCTCGAAGGCGGCGTCGCTCATCTCGGGAGGGACGGTGACGAGCGGTCCGAACCGGAGAAAGACCCGGCTGAAGGGCTTGGGGACCATGAAACGGTCCCAGCTGTTGAAGATGAAGGGGTTCTCGTAGATGACATAGGCGGGGGTAATGGCCGAACCGGTCTGCTGTGCGATGGATATCAACCCCGGTTTTATGATGTGCGGCGGTCCCGTCGGTCCATCAACGATGTGCCCGCCGATCTGCGTTTTCTCCATACCCTCGATCATTCCCTTAAGCGCTTCCTTTCCACCGCGGGTGCTCGAGCCGCGCACCGGCATCCATCCGATCCGCTCCACCACATCGGAAATAAAGGACCCGTCCCTGCTCTGGGAGATCATGATGCAGACCCTCCTCCCCAGCCGTTTGGGTATATAAAAGCCGCCGAAGAACCGCTGATGCCAGCTGCCGATGAGCACGCGTCCCCCCTTGTTCATGTGCTCCGTCAGGGCCTCGAAATTTTCAAATCGGACCCGCACCGTCTTTGAGTACAAGTTCAGCAGATGATAGGCGATGAAGGAGACGGCGGCGCTGTTTAGAATTGTTTTTTTCGTTTTTTTACTTATACTCATTGTGCCCGCTCACGATCGGTTACGAAATGAAGGGTACCATATATGAATCGGGGTGGGGAGTCAAAAGATTAATGGCTGATGGAGGAGACCGGAACGTGACACCGGGAGAAAGAACAGCGAAGGGAAAGAACACTTCCCATCGGTACCGGCTGGTGCCGTCTCCCTTCGGTGATGTCGCCCTGGTCTGGTCCATGCCGGGCGATGATCCCCTGATCGGCGCCGTTCTGCTGCCGCCGGACGGAGGAACGATCGAACAGGACCTTCAGTGCCGCGCCCCGGGGGCCGTCAGGGGTTCACATTCGGTGGTGGATGAGATTGCGGCGCTCATCGAGGGGTACTTCCGGGGCGAAGATGTCCTGTTTCCCTCTGAGGTCTTTGATCATTCCCTCCTCTCCGGTTTCCAGGAGCGGGCGCTCCGGGAGCTGTCCCGGGTACCCCGGGGCAGGGTGATATCGTACGGCGACCTGGCCGAAAGGCTTGGCTCCCGCGCGGCACGGGCGGTGGGAACGGCCATGGCACGGAATCCTTTCCCCTTGGTGTATCCCTGCCATCGGGTGGTCAGGGCGTCGGGAGAGCCGGGGAATTTCGGCGGCGGTCCCGGCCTGAAACGGGCACTGCTTGTGCTGGAGGGGATCCCTTTCGATGATGCCGGCCGGATCGATCCGCGGTATTTCCGGTAGACGCCCGCGAACGTGAGCGGTCCGATACGCCGGTCGATACCGGTCACCCCCCTTTGAAAGACAATGTGCTGATCGCCGGCCGGTTCTCAGCGCTCACCGGCATAGAGATCGCTGTACGCTTCCTTTATCTTGTACTTCAGTACCTTTCCCACGGCCGAGCGGGGCATTTCATCGAGGAAGACGACCTTTTTCGGTACCTTGAACCCCACCATTTTGCTTTTACACAGCGAAAGGATCTCTTCTTCCGTTATTGTCTCTCCCGGTTTGGGCGTGACAAAGGCCGTGATGGCCTCGATCCAGCGTTCGTGCGGCAGCCCGAGGACATGTACTTCCTGCACGCGCGTATCGAGATAGATGGTCTTTTCCACCTCGATGGAAGCCACGTTTTCACCGCCGGTCTTGATCATGTCCTTTTTACGGTCCACGAAGTACACGTAATTGTCCTTATCCAGGTACCCCACGTCCCCGCTGTGAAACCATCCGTATTTGAAGGCCTTTTCGTTCTCTTCGCCGTTCTTGTAATATCCTTTCGTCATTGTCGGCGCCCGGTAGACGAATTCGCCTATTTCTCCCGGCGGCAGGAGATTGCCGTCGTCGTCCATGACGGCGATCTCAACGTGTACCGTCGAATTTCCCAGGGATTTCATTTTGGTCAGTTGATCTTCGGGCTTGAAAACGGAGACCGAGGGAGACATCTCTGTCTGGCCGAACATGAGGCTCAGGTTGGGGCAGATCTTTTCCATGATTTCCCTCAGCAGGTCTTCGGGCATGACCGCCGCTATGTAAGTGGCCATTCGCAGCGATGAAAGGTCGTATTTTCCGAAATCCGGATGGTCCAGCATCTGGCGGTACAGGGGCGGCAGCAGGACGATCTGCGTGACCTTCTCCCGTTCGATGGTTTCCATGATCAATTTCATGTCCAACTGGGGCTGTATGACGATCGTGCTGCCCACAAAGAGCCCCATCAGGCTGTACGCGCAGGCAGCGACGTGGAACAGGGGCAGCACGGCGATCGATGTGTCATGACAGGTGGCGGGCAGGTCGATGAGCACGCTGCTGACCACACAGAATATGTTGAGGTGGGTGAGCTGCGCGGCCCGGGGGAACCGGGTCGTCCCGCCCGTATACAGCATGAGAAGAACATCGTTGTCGTCGATGATGACCTCCGGTTCCTCCGGGGAACCTTTTTCGAGGATCGAATGGAAATCTTCAAATTCTTCCGAGGGCCGGTTGAAGGCGATGACGTGTCGCACCGTCTCGAATTTTGTCAGTGATTCCGTGAAAAGAGAGTGGAGCAGGCCGTCGAATATGAAGACCGCGGCCTCGGCATTGTTGACGGAAAAGGTCATCTCCTCGGTTTTGAAGAACGGGTTCAGCGGCAGGAATATCATACCCGCCTTTGCCGTGCCACAGAGGGCGATGAAGAATTCAAGACAATTCAGGGATGTGAAGGCGACGACGGAGCCCTTGGCAAGGTTCATGTCCAGAAGGGCATTGGCGAACCGGTTCGCTTTCTCGTTCAACTGCTCGTAGGTGAGCCGCTGCTCGCCGCAGACGAGGGCCTCCTTGGTACGATATCTTCGTGTCGTTCTCCTGAGAGAGTCACCGAATGCTATCCTGCGCATCAAATTTGCCGCCAATGCTTCATTCATGGGTTGTCCTCCTTTTCGTACTGATCGTAAGGTAGTGTTCGCCGGTTCATATTCCGAGGTAACGGGATACCAGCTCCTTCATGATCTCCGTCGTTCCCCCCGCGATGGTGACGGGACGCAGGTCCGCGTACAACCGTGCGACGTCGTATTCCGCCATGAACCCGTATCCGCCGTAGATCTGTGTGGCCCGGTACGCGATGCGGTTCACCATCTCGGCGGAACCGATCTTCAGCATGGAGATATCCTTCGTTATGTCCTCGCCTTTCGCGTAGTGGTACGCGCACTGGTACAGAAAGGAACGGTTCATCTCTATTTCCAGCGCCATGTCGACGAGTTGATGCCTGATCACCTGAAATTTTGAAATGGGTTTCTTGAAGGCGATACGCTCCCGCGCATACTCGATCGTTTTATCGAAGATATGCTGCGCGACGGCAACCGAAAGGACGCCGATTGACAATCGCTCAAGCTGGAAGTTCTTCATGATAGCCACGAACCCCTGGCCTTCACCACCGAGCAGATTTTCGGCGGGGACCTCCACGTCCTCAAAGAATATTTCCGCCGTGTCCGAGGCATGGCACCCGATCTTTTCGAGCTTGCTCGCGGTGACGCCGGGGGTTCCCCTTTCGATGACGATGAGAGACACTCCCTTGAAGGCCGGCTCGGCAGCGGGGTCGGTCCTGACCGCCGTCACCAGAAGGTCGCCGTAATACCCGTTGGTAATGAAGGTCTTCTGGCCGTTGATGATGTATGAGCCGCCCTTTTTTTCGGCCTTCGTGGTGATGGCGGCGACGTCCGATCCGGCGCCCGGTTCGGTGATGGCAATGGCGCATACGGCGTCGCCCGTGATGCAGGGGGTGAGCCACCGGTGCTTCTGCTCGTCGCTTCCCATCAGGTCGATGTATTTCGTCGCCATGTCGTTATGGCCCGCAACGGCGATGGTGAGACCGCTCGAGCCGGAACGGGCCAGTTCCTCTCCCATGACGACACGAAATATCTCATCGGCGCCGGCGCCCCCATAGGCCGGGTCGTAACAGAAACCCAGGAACCCCAGGTCTCCCATCTTCTTCCAGATCGAACGGGGGATCTCGCGTTTTTCATCCCATTCCATGGCGCAAGGGGTCACGTGCTGGGCGAAAAACTTCCTGAGCTGCGCCCTGAACTGGTTGTGCTCTTCCGTAAACAGCAGTGATTTCATTATCAGCCTCCATTTCCGTGACAGACTTCTCGGATCAGCGGGTACGTGTGAGCGTTACACTTTTCGTTCTCTCCCTTCCCAGTATTGTGCCCTGAGAACCTCCTTCTGTATCTTTCCCAGCGCGTTCCTGGGGAGCATATCGACGAAATCGACGCTTTTGGGCTTCTTGTAACTGGCGATCATCGACTTGCAGTGTTCGATGACCATTTCTTCGGTCAGTCCGGCACCCGGAGCGGCGACGATGACGGCTTTCACCGATTCCCCCCATGCCTCATCGGGAACGCCGATGACGGCAACGTCGAGGACACCCGGCATCTTGCCGATGGCCTCCTCCACTTCCCGGGGGTAGATGTTCTCGCCACCGGAGATGATCATGTCCGTTTTCCGGTCGGCGATGTAGAGGTACCCGTATTCATCCCGGTAGCCCATGTCACCGGTATGATACCATCCGTCCCGGATCGCCTCGGCGGTGGCTTCGGGCATGTTGTGGTATCCCTTCATGACATTGTCGCCTCTCCCGATGAATTCCCCTACCACCCCGGGAGGGCATTCGTTTCCCTCGTTATCAACCACCTTCACGTCAACGTTGATGATCGGTCTGCCGCAGGAAGCAAGCCTCCTCATTTTATATTCGGGGCCTTCCAGGACATGGTCCTCGGGGATCAGGATGCTGAGCGCCGGACTCGTTTCGGTCATGCCGAAGAGCTGGATGAAATCACACTTGAATTTTTCCATGGCGCGCTTCAAAAGGTCGACGGGCATCGGCGCCGTGGCGTAAATGATCTTTGTAAGGGAGCTGAGGTCATAGTTGTCCAGCGTGGGATGGTCCAGGAGAAATTTGAAGATGACCGGGGTGAAGGCGGTGGTGTTCAGCTTTTCCCGCTCAATGAGCGAGAGGATCAGATCGATATCGAAACTGTGGACGTAGGTCGCCGTGGCGCCCACATACACCAGGTTCATGAGCATGAAGATGGCGATGTGGAATATGGGCAGAAACCCGAGCACGTTCGTGTCCCGGGTGATCTCCATCTCGATTATGGTATTGACCGCATTGGACAGCATGTTCCTGTGGGTGAGCATGACCCCCTTGGGGCGGCCCGTGGTCCCGCTCGTGTAAAGCTGCAGCACCGTATCGTTCTCATCGATGTCGACGTCAGGTTCAACAGAGGGATAGCGTGAGATCAGATCTTCATAATCGATCATGTCGTCATCGATCTTTCCCTCAATGGCGATATACCGGACGGTCCCGGGGGCCTGCTCCCTCATGGGGGCGAAGAGATGCTCGAACCGTTTTGAAAAAAGGACGACGGCGGCCCCTGAATCCTTTATCAGAGAGGCCAGTTCCCTGCCGGAAAGACGCCAGTTGAGGTTCGTCGAAACGGCGCCGATCTTGGCGATCGCGAAGACGGACTCGGCGTAATAGTGAGAATTGTGGCAGATGAGGGCTACCCGTTCATCTTTTTTAACACCCATGTCGAGAAGCGCGTTCGCGAGAGATCTGGCACGATCATTGAACTCCCGGTAGGTAAATCGTTTGTCCTCGAAGACGCTTGCTGTCTTGTCGGGATACCATGTGGCTGCCCTGGTCAGTAGCTCACCGATAAGCATTGTTTACCTCCTTTTGACTTCCTTGGAAACATCACAACAGGACAACAGGGTGGACGGCTTCGTAGAAAGCGTGAAGGCGGGTTACGCGAATCCTGAGAAAACGGGGCGTATCTTTTCATCCGTCGCGATAACGAAGGATGAAGCGCGCCGCTGCCTGTGGACTTTTACGAAGTTGCCCCTCTCATTGAAGCGCCTGCATTCAAAATCCTTGTGAGCTATGGATTGTGTGAATTGTTCTTCGTGAAACCCTTATGAAACTGGAAATTCCCTCCGTGAAACGCGCCCATTAAAGACATTTTGCCCGTATTTGTCAATATATTATTCCCGATACGGAGGCCTGCATTGTATCAAATCCGGCACAGGGTCTGAAAAGATTTGACTTCATTCATAAAAACCGGGTATCGTCAGTCACACAATTCAGCGTGGAACCGGATAGATCATGAGCAGGAACGAGACATTGAATTTCCATCGTTTCCCGGAATCACTGAAATCGCTCACGCTGGCGGTCTTCGTAGTCCTGGCATATCTTGCCGGTCAATCAACTTCAACTGCAGCCGTCCCGGTCAAGGTCGGTATCTACCAGAACGCGCCCAAGGTCTATCTTGATCAGCAGGGCCGCCCGGCCGGTTTTTTCCCCCGGATCCTCAATGCTATCGCTGAAAAAGAAGGATGGGAGCTTGAATATGTTCCCTGTGTCTGGAACGAGTGCCTCGATATGGTCGAAGGCGGCGAACTCGATCTCATGATGGACGTCGCCTGGTCGGAAAAACGGGCGGGGCGGTTTGATTTCAACAAGGAGGTCGTGCTGGGGAACTGGTCCAGGATATATTCCCGGGACGGCATGGTGATTCATTCCGTCCTGGACCTGGACGGGAAGAGGATCGCCGTTGTCAAGGGGTCGATCCAGGCCGTCAGGTTGCAGGATGAGGCGCGGGCCTACAGTATCCTGCCGACCTTCGTGGAGGTGGAAAGCTTCGCAAAGGTCTTTGAACTGGTCGAAAAGGGCGAGGCGGACGCTGGGATCGTGAACCGTCTTTTCGGTACCCAGCAAATGGAAAATTTCGGTCTCAGTGAAACCGGTGTGGTCCTCTATCCATCGAGACTGATGTTCATTGCCCCCAAAAAACGGGGCGGTGACCTGCTCGAAGGGATCGACGAACACCTGAAAAAATTGAAAAAGGACCAGGGTTCCATATATTACACCGCCCTTGAAGAAACCATGGCGCCCGTGGAAAAGCCCGTCTCTCCGGCCCTGTCACTGACCGTCGAGGAGGCGGCCTGGCTTGCCGAACACCCGCATATCACGATTGCCATCAACCAGGCGTGGCCTCCCATGGATTACGTCGATACCCAGGGAGAACCGCAGGGTATCGGCGTTGGGTTTATAAAGGCGCTGAACGCCCGCCTGAACGGCAGATTGAAGATCACGGCCCTTCCCTGGGAACAGATGTATGAAGGGGTAAAGGAAAAACGGATCGATGCGCTCATGGACATCACGCCGCGGCCGGACCGCGAACCCTTCTTTAATTTCACGAAACCCTATGTTACCATCCCCCACATCATAATCGCCCGAAAGGACGCGCCTTTTTACAATACTCTTTCCGACCTGAAGAGCAGGACGGTCGGCGTGGAACGCGGTTTCTTCATAGAACGGGTGCTTCGAGAGAAATATCCCGGGATCAGGGTGGAACTGTTCAATACGACCAGTGACGCCCTGGATGCGGTTTCCAAGGGGACGATCGATGCCTATGTCGGTAATCGGGCCGTGGCCATGTACATTGCGGAACAGGAACTGATCACCAACCTGAAGGGCCACGGCAAGGTCGAGGAAACGATCTCCGTCAATGCCATAGGTGTCCGCAAGGACTGGCCCATTTTGAGAGATATACTGCAGAAGGCGCTGGATGACCTCGGCAGGGACGAGGTCGGCTCCATTCTCAGGAACTGGGTCATCCCCCAGGAAGGGGCCCGGGTCCATCTGTCGCCGGAGGAAATGTCCTGGCTCAAGGCTCATCCCGTTCTCCGTGTCGGCCATGACATCGATTGGCCTCCCGTTGAATACCTGGACGACACGGGGCGGTTTGTCGGGATGTCCGTGGATTTCGTGAAGTTGCTCGGTGACATTATGGGCGTCACAATGGAAGCCGTGGAGCCGCAAAGCTGGCAGACCACGCTGGAAGACATCGAGGCCGGTTCGGTCGATATTCTTGCCTCCGTGACACGCACACCCCAGCGTGAGGGATTTCTTCTTTTCAGCCGGCCTTATCTCAGTATTCCCATGGTGATCGTCACCGGCCGGAGCACCCCCTATATCGGCGGTATGGACGAGCTGGCGCGAAAGAAGGTCGCCGTCGTCAGCGGATACGCGAGTCATGATATTTTACAGTCCCGGCACCCGGAGATCGATCTGATGCCGGTGAAGGACCTTACATCGGGACTCAATGCGGTCGTTCGTCATGACGCGGATGCCTTCGTCGGCAGCCTCGCGGCCGTCAGTCATGTGATCGGCCGTGAAGGCCTGTCGGGCCTCAAGGTCTCCGGTGAGACCCCGTACACCTATAAACTCTCCATCGGCTCCCGCAAGGATCAGCCGATCCTGGCGGAGATCATACAGAAAGCGCTCAACGCCGTCACCGAGGAAGAGCGCAACGCGATCTACAAGCGGTGGATATCGGTGACCTATGAGCGCAGGGTTGATTACGGCCTGTTGTGGAAGATCCTCCTCGGCGCGGTCCTGGTGGTCCTGGTGATCCTCTACTGGAACCGCCGCCTGAGAAGCGAAATAGGGCTTCGCCGGAAGGTCGAAGCAGAGCTGGTGGAAGCGAAAGATGCCGCCGAATCCGCCAATCGGGTAAAAAGCGCCTTCCTGGCCAGCATGTCCCATGAGCTGCGCACGCCGCTCAACTCCATTATCGGGTTTACCGGTATCATTCTTAACGAGCTTGCGGGACCCTTGAACCTGGAGCAGAAAAAACAGTTGCGGATGATCAAGGGAAGCACCCGACATCTGCTGGATCTTATCAATGATATATTGGATATTTCAAAGATCGAGGCGGGCGAACTGGAGGTCTCCCGTGAAACGTTCGATATGCGCGCCGCCGTCACCCAGGTCGTTGACTCACTGACGCCGATGGCCGAACAGAAAGGCCTTTCGCTCTCGGCGGAGATCGCGCCGGATATCGGGATGCTGACCAGTGATGAACGCCGTGTCCGGCAGGTCCTCATCAACCTGGTGAACAACGCCATCAAGTTCACCGAAAGGGGGGGCGTAAGGATCAACTGCCGCACCAGTGATTCCCGTGTGGAGGTTGAAGTGACCGACAGCGGGATCGGCATTAAGGGTGAAGACATGGGCAGGCTCTTCAAGCCGTTCCAGCAACTCGACAGCGGTTTGTCCCGCAGGTACGAGGGGACCGGCCTGGGGCTGTCCGTCTGCAAACGGGTTCTGGACATGCTGGGGGGCACGATCCAGGTGAAGAGCATATTCGGGGAAGGCAGTACCTTTACCTTTACCGTGCCATTACATCCGGAGGATGAACATGACGAAAAAGAAGATCCTGATCATTGAGGACAACGAACAGAACATCTACCTGGCGACATTCCTGCTGGAAAAACAGGGTTTTGACGTGGTCCAGGCACGAAACGGACGGGAGGGACTGGAATCAGCCGTTTCAGAACGTCCCGACCTGATCCTGCTGGACATCCAGCTGCCCGTGATGGATGGATATGAAGTGGCCCGGCGGCTGAAGGGTTCTGAAGAGACGAAATCGACCCCCATCATAGCCGTCACCTCCTACGCCATGGCGGGCGACCGGGAAACCATTCTGGCAGCGGGTTGCGAGGGGTACATTGAAAAGCCCATAGATCCGGACAGCTTTGTCGGGCAGGTTAAAACGTTCCTGCCGTGACGAGAGAGGGGGCATTGCGTGAGCAAGATCCTTGTCGTTGAAGACAATGCCGAGAGTCGGTACCTGCTGGAACGTCTGCTGAGCAGCCGTGGCCATCAGGTGATATCCGCGGAGGACGGCGAAGAGGGCCTGCGGCGTGCCCGGCAGGATATCCCGGATATCATCATTTCCGACATCATGATGCCCGTTATGAACGGATTCCGTTTCTGCCGCGAGGTCAAGAGCGACGACGCCCTCCGGCAGATCCCCTTCATCTTCTATACGGCCACCTTTGTTGATAAGGCCGACGAGAAGCTGGCCATGGGCCTCGGCGCGTCCCGTTTTGTCATCAAGCCCATGGAAGGAGATGAGTTCATCGGGATACTCGATGAAGTACTGGATGAACACCGGCGGGGGGTCCTGCCCGTCCCCGGAGGGCCGCTGGAGGGTGAGGAGACCCTCCTGGAGATGTACGATAACAGCGTTGCCCGGAAGCTTGCGGAAACGGTCGACAAACTCCAGAATGAAAGAAAAGCGCTGATCAGATCGGAGCAGCGCCTCAAGGAAGCGCAGGAACTGGCCCACATAGGCCACTGGGAGCTCAACCTGAAAAGCAGTGTTCTGGAATGGTCCGATGAGATATACCGTATCCTGGGGCTCAAACCCCGGGAGTTTGATGCCTCTCGCGATGCGTTTCTGGTGGCCGTGCACCCCGACGACAGGGACGCGGTCATAGCGGCTTACCGGAACGCGGTGGAAAAAAAGACGCAATACGATATCGAATACCGGCTGTTGCTCAATGACGGGACCGTCAAGTATGTGAATGAGAAGCTCCAGACCATCTATGACGACAACGGCATCCCGGTTTTTTTCATGGGAACGGTTCAGGATATCACGGGGAGCAAGGAGGCCGAGGAGAGGGTCAATCACCTCAACCGCGTGCTGCGCGCCATTCGCGATGTCAATCAACTGATCATCAAGGAAAAGGACAGGGGGCAGCTCATACGAAGGACCTGTGACATTCTGATAGAGAACCGCAGCTACCATAACGCCTGGATCGCGCTTCTGGATAAAGGAGGGAAGTTCATGACCGCCGTGGATGCCGGTCTGGACCGGGACTTTTCGCCCATGGAGGAATTGCTGCGGGAAGGGAAATGGACGGCCTGCGCGAAGAGGGCTCTGGACAGCAGGGACCTGGTCATTAGGGAAGAACCGAAAACGCAGTGTGTCGATTGTCCACTTTCGGGGCATTATGGCGGACGCGGTGCCTGTAGCATCAGCCTCAACCATGGTGGAAAAAATTACGGCCTGCTCTCGGTGTCCGTTCCCGGATTTGCCGTCGGGGATGAAGAAGAGCATGGGTTATTGCGGGAGGTTGCCGGCGACATCGCCTTTGCCCTTTATAGTATCGAGGTCGAGGAAGAACGAAGAGGCATGGTTGAAGCGCTTCGTGAGAGTGAAAGCAAGTTCCGCTCGCTCGTGGAGCAGGCCGCGGAAATGCTCTTTCTTCACGATACCAGTGGCCGGATCATCGATGTCAACCGGGAAACGATAAGAAATACGGGGTATACCAGGGAAGAACTGCTCGGCATGACCGTCTTTGATATCGATCCCGACGCGGGCGACCGCAGGGACGTGGAAATTTACTGGGAAGCGCTGAAACCGGAAGACCCTACAGCCACCTTTGAGGTCAGGCACAGGCGAAAGGACGGTTCGATCTACCCCGCCGAGGTCATTCTCTCGAAGATCGTGCTGGCGAAAGGGCATTGCATGCTTGGGCTCGCCCGGGACATCACCGAGCGCAAGGAGGCTGAGGAGCGGATCGAGCGCTCCCTGAGGGAAAAGGAGACCCTCCTTGCCGAGATCCATCACCGCGTCAAGAACAACATGCAGGTCATGATGAGCCTGCTGTCCCTGCAATCTGAGAATACCGACGATGCCGGGATACAGGCCCTGTTGCGGGAATGCGAGAGCCGCATCCGGTCGATGGCGCTCATTCACGAGCGGCTCTACCTGTCGCAGGACCTCTCCCGGGTCGATGTTCGTGATTACATGGAACGGCTTCTGGAGCGCCTTTTTCAGTCACACGGGGCGGATTCGCGGGTGATAGGGTTTTCGACGCGGATAGAGGATGTTTCCTTCAGCATAGAAACGGCGGTGCCCTGCGGGCTGATCGCGAACGAGCTCATTACGAACGTCCTGCGGCATGCCTTCCCCGGGGGGCGTGCCGGGACGGTGACGGTGGAGCTTGGGCCGGACCCGGCGGCGGAGGGATATGTTCTCGTTGTCGG
The DNA here is from genome assembly GCA_016933965.1 of Deltaproteobacteria bacterium. NCBI lineage: Bacteria > Pseudomonadati > Myxococcota > Myxococcia > Deltaproteobacteria bacterium. The sequence goes on from JAFGTS010000032.1 coordinate 104,470, forward strand.
TGACGATGGTATCGGCATGCCGGAGGAGATCGATCACCGGAACCCGGACAGCTTCGGTCTGCAGCTGGTGAACATCCTGACCCAACAGCTCGACGGCACGGTGGAGCTCGACCGGAGCGCGGGGACCCTGTTCCGCGTCACCTTCAGGGAATTGCAGTACAAACAGAGGATATGACGGAGATATATTCACCCTGTGTGAAGTCCTGATCTTCCGCTCATTTACCTTTGGGGGGCCGCTTGCGGCGCTGCGCTCGCACGAGCCCGAGCTCGCCCAGTTGCCGGTAGATTTTTTCCACTTCCTGAACGATCTCCTGTCGGTTTGCTCCCTGCTCCTCCGCCAGGTCGAGAACATGGTCCGTCGCCCGGTCATAGTCACGCTTGAACCGGTCGTTGATCGCCTTCCAGGGGACGCCGGCGAGCATCCCGGCGATGCGGTCGTCGAAGGGAAGCCTGCCCAGTTTCATGAGGACGGCGATGATGGGATAGCCCATGTATCCCTGCCAGTAGGACGCATTATCGTTTGAGGTGATCTCACGCAGGTCCTCCGACCATGTGACGTCATAGGTCCTGTTCCGGGAGGAGGACTCGACCTGTGCCGATGTCGGGCCGGTGATGGCGACCCGCTCATCCGCCAGGGCGCTCAATGCCTCGTAAACTTTTGCCTTCGGCGGCATCTTCCAGATCGACATGGAAGGATCCTTCTATTTTTCCTTCCACAGGGGGCTTCGCTTTTCCAGGAACGCGCCGATCCCTTCCCGGGCATCCTCCGTGGAGCACAGGCGGGCGAAGGCTTCGTTCATGTATTCAAAGGCCTGGTAGTAATCCAGGTCCGCCGCCGTGTAAAAGGCCTTTTTGGCGATCTGCAGCGCCACGGGACTCTTCTGCGCGAGGGTCGCGGCCCAGAGGCGGGTTTCTTTCTCCAGATCGGCTTCCGGGATGACCCGGTTAACAAGCCCCATGCGAAGGGCCTCTTCCGCGGGGATCAGATCGCCGTAGAACAGCAGTTCCAGGGCCCTTTTTCTCCCCACGGACCGGGAGACGGGGATGACCGGTCCGATGCAGTTCAGCCCCACGTTGATGGCCGTGAGTCCCAGGCGGGCCTTTTCGCTGGCCGTCGCCAGGTCGGCGGCCGCCACCAGGCCGGCGCCGTTGGCCGCGGCGACACCATGCACCTGGGCTATAACGGGCGTGCTCATGCGGCTGATGGTCACCAGCGGGCTCTCCATGCACTCGACCCACTTCCGGTATTCCATGACGCTCTTATCGGAAAAATCGCTGATATCGATGCCGGCGCAGAATGCCCTGCCGGCACCTTTCATGATGATGACGCGCGCCCGCTTATCCGCGTCGAGTTCCCATAGCGCCTGATCGAGTTCCTCCGCGAGGGGAATGTTGAGGGTGTTCAGGCTCTCAGGACGATTCAGTGTGATCACGGCGACATGATCCTTTCCGATTTCAATGATAATGTTTTCGTATTTCATGAAGAGGCTCCTTTTCCGAATTTACGTTACACTATACAGGTGTGGACGTGAGGTCGATACATGAGGCGTGGGGTCGTCGGGCCGCCACGTGTTGTCCGCACTTCAACACAGCGGCAACGCGCAGATGTGCCGAAAGGATTTTTACGCCGGCCGTTACGTTAATCTACACCGATCATCACGTTCGATGCCTTGACAACGGCATACGCCTCTTTACCGACCGCAAGCTGGAGGTTCTCGCTCGCCTTCTTCGTTATGATCGAACAGAGCTCAAGATTCGGAGCGACCTCCAATATCACCTCCACATTGACGGCACCGACCGCGATCCCCTTGATGGTGCCTTTTAAAACATTTCGTGCGCTTATTTTCATGATGACACTCCTTTCTTTTCCCGGCGGCTCGTTGATGATGTGTTACGACGACGCCCGGTCTGACGGGATTCTCGGCGTTTCACGAGGCCCTCTCTTCCTGAGCCACCGCGCCGACGATGCGGCCATTATAGGATATTTTGATGAAAAAGGGTACCGGCCCCCCGGGATGTCACGGGAATCCTTTCTTCACTTTTCACCGGCCGCAGGCTTTTCATGGAACTGGGAAATATATGATGAAAATCCGACGCAATACAGGAGAATGAAAAGACTCAGGAAGGCTTCTTTTGTTTCATTGTAATTGATCTGCAGCAGCGGGTGCAGATCGAAGTGAAAGATGTTGTTCGCGAACTTGTCCGGCAGCGCCACTATATTTGCGAATAGGGCCGTGATTCCGCATGTATAGGAAGGCCATATCCAGTGGTTGATCGATTTTCTGGGAAAGTCGATCTTTTTCTTCATGAAAATGAGGGGAAACAAAAGACCTCCCACAACAGAGGCGATCGACAGCATCTGTCTCGGTATCTTTGAGAACAGGCGCTCATACGTACCGGTCAGATTGTGCAGGTTTAGTTCAGCCTGCTTGTTGACCTCCTGCAGGACCTCGGGTGTCTGAAATTTCAGATAGTGCTGTCCCCAGCTTATTATTCTCCGAGAAAGTAAAACGTGCCGAGGGAAATAAGTATGAACCATATTTGTTGATATCTGTTCCTTGTCGTCCAGGATAGATACATGCCGTAGATGAGGGCGATGAACAGGAATACGTTCGTGATACTCTCGATGAACCCGTATTCCCTGTAGACACCCTGCTCAATGTTCAGGAACGGCACGTTCATTTACATGGGGGTAGATATAAAGAACTATGGGCAGAAAAAGCCATAAGAGCTTCGGCTGCCTGATACGATAGGAAGGTTCGATGTGCGCCATTTTTTGTCCACTCCTCAGTGAATATCCGGTATCGAA
>JAFGTS010000033.1 GCA_016933965.1 Deltaproteobacteria bacterium
AGCCCATAACTGCTTAAAAATACTGGATTCCGTGTCAAGCACGGAATGACAAGCCAGAGCAGAATCGACTTTTTGCGAGTGCATCAAGATTGCTTCGTCGCTTTGCTCCTCGCAATGACAGAACAAAAAAACGTCATTGCGAGTCCGCCAAAGGCGGACGTGGCAATCTCGCGGAAAGGTCTTCAAGCCATGAGATTGCTTCGTCGTTTCACTCCTCAATGACAAAACAAGGAAGATCCTGGCAACATATGCTCTTAATAAATCGTCAGGTCATGTAAAGAGTCATTGCGAAACTGCCGTAGGCAGGCGTGGCAATCTCTTGGATAGTCATTCAAACAATAAGATTGCTTCGTCACTTCGCTCCTCGCAATGACAGAAAAAAAACGTCATTGCGAAACTGCCGTAAGCAGGCGTGGCAATCTCGCGGTGGGATTGTTTCATTGTAATGACTCGTTGGTAGCACTTACGATTACCCATTCCCGAATAACGATTCCCGAATAACGATTCCCGAATCCCGAATACATGGATCCTAGAACAGGCCCTCAAGCAGTTTCTCGACGGCCTTTTCCGTCTCTCCCCCGGAACCTTGCGGCAGTTTCTTCCGGATCTCGTCGAGCCCCTTGTTGATCCCCTTCTTCAGATAGAACTTTGAAAGCGCTCCTGTGACATACTGAACATCGAGGAAGGGGACCGGTTTCCGGACGGAACCTTTCAGCGTGAGCGGCAGGACCATCATCTGTTTCTCATTGAGAAGCGCTTCGAGGACGGCGGCCTTTTCAACCAGGCTTTTCGAGTGTCTCGGTGAAAGTATCACCCTTCCCTTCATGTCAAGGGCATCATTCTCCATATCGACGGAACCGGCAAACTCCGCAATGGAATCGGTCGCCTTGCTCGTCTGGATGTTTACGAGACGCAGTGATTCAACGTCTATGACGCCGCCCCGGAGCACGTATTTGAGATCGAGTGTTTCGAATTTCGTGGAGATATGCTTTGAAGCTTCCCCGCCTTCCGTTACGATGAACCTGCTCACTCCCTCAAGACCGAAAAGGGAATCCAGTACAGAGTCAACGAGATCGAAGTTTTTCCATTCTCCCTTGCTGATCGAAAACGTTCCTGACGAATAGAACGCTGCTTTTTTGTCGTCGGACGGCACCCCTTGAGCCTTGATATCTCCCGCCGCGGTCCCCGTGAAAAGACCGCCGTAGTCCGACAGTGCCGTCAGCACGCTGTTCACGTTTACCGCGTTGAAGACGGGATGGAATTCCCAGCTCTTCTCCTTCAGACGATATGCCCCTTTTCCGGTAAGGGAACCGCCGAAAAGCGCCGCGGAGAGCGCGTTGACGGTAAAGACCTCCGGTGAGTAAGCAAAGTCGGTGTGCACTGTGTCTATCGATATACCGGAAAGTGAACCGCCCGTGACATCGGCTACACCCGTTGCCGCTATGTCCTTTTTCCGTGTCCCCTTCACTGCGAGAGAAACCGTGTTGATACTTCCCTTCCGGACGGAACCTTCCTTTCCGGCTGCAGGCGGCAACTGAAATCCTATCTGTTGTGACTTGATCGCTGCTTCAAACCGGGAGTTGTCCACCGGCCCTTTCAGGGTGGCTTCCGCCGTCACCGTTCCCGTCAACCCATATGGCTTGAGAAGGGGGATAAGGGTTTCCCAGCCGGCAAGAACGAGAGGTTCCGTCCTGACGGCGATATCCGCCTGTGTCCCTTCTTTTCCGAGAGTGACCATGCCCTTCGCCCGGGTCGTAAGATTCTTCAGACCGACGGTCAGCTCCTCCATGGTGAGCGTGTTCCCCTTTTTGTCTCCCGTAAAATGGAGAGACCCGGGTATTCCCGCAGGTTTGGCGAATATCTCCCCGAATGTGACCGCCATGGCATCGATGATGACCGATGCATCGACCGAGAATTGTTCCGCCCTTCCCTTTGATCGCAGGGCAATGTCACCGGAGCCTTCGACCTTCAGGGCTTCCGGAAGGGTAATCATCGAGGCTGGCGCCACCGACAGAAGGGAATCGGGTCGGAGCCGTTCACCTTCCACAACAAGATCCCAGGCGACTCCATGGAGCAGGTCATCGACGGTTCCCGTCATCGTCAGGCGGTTGTCATTGACCGACAGCGCTGCCGACTCGAGGGCGAGGTGCTCGTTCTTGTAATTCAGCACGCCCTTGCCGTCGACAAGGATGTTCAGTTCTCCCGATGGTTCCTTCCACGCCGGCAGCTTCACGGCGAGGTCGTCAATCTTGATCGAAAGGTTCGTTGTGATATCGCCTGACAGCGCACCTTCGGCTGAGATATCGGCTGAAAGCGTTCCCGATGGTATATCAGGATTTTTCAGGTGGGGCATCTTCTTCAGTGACAGCTTATCGACCGAAAGGGTGCAGGCAAAGGGGGCATCGGCAGGGGCAAGGGGATTTCCGAGGGGACCGGCGGTTCCCTTGAGTTCAATGTTTCTTTTCCCCTGTTTGAAGAGGTCCAGGCTGATCGCAAATCTTACGGGATCGGTGAAAGAAATGTCGGCGAGGGATATGTTCAGGTCATCGATCACAAGCGGCTGCTCTCCGGGAAAGGTCAATTCGTCCCGGTAGCTGACATGCCCCTTCTCGATCTCAAAGTTCTTCACGAACAGGAGCGGCAGGGGCGGAGGGCTTTCCTGGACGGTTTCTTCACGTGCCTCCTTACCTTCCGTCGTACCGGGCGGCACCCGGTCTTCTTCGACGGTGACGTCCTTTCGCCCACCCGCCATGTCGGCAAAATTGAATATCCCTTTCTCGTTCCGGATCACCGAGATGACCGGCTCTTCAAGGATGACCCTGTTGACCTTCACCTCTTTTCTGATGAGCGGCATCAGCTCCACGCGGATACGCGCCTTTTTCAATGTCAGAAAATCCGAGTCGGAAAAGGCCGGATTGTCCGATACCCGCAGGTTCTGGATCTCCGCTCCGAGACCTGTAAGAATGGTGAGCTCGATATGATCGAAATCAACACTTCTGTGAAGCACCGGCTCCAGCCGTTCAAGGACAGGTCCCTTATAGCGGTCGAGATCCACCATGAAGGGTGCAGCGATAATAAGGACCACGCACGCGACCAGAAAGAGCACGACGGCGACGATGACTTTTTTCATTCGTCTTTCCCCCTTCCCCTCTGTGCGCCTGACACCCGGCGCCGTTGCATTTCTCTACCGGGCACCCGAAAGGGATGGCCGGTATCACTTCTTTTTCGTTTCGTCCTTCATCCTGTTCTTGAGGATATCACCGAGGGTACCCATCGAGGGAGAAGCGGTATCCACCATATATTCATGATACTCCTCGTCATCCTTCTTTTCGGCTCCTCTTTCCCCCTCGCCGGCCGAAACGGGCAGGGCCAGTGAAATGCGCCTGTTTTCGGCATCAACGGACTCCACCACCACGTCCATCCGCTGTCCCTCTTCGACCACGTCACTGGGGTGATTGATCCGCCTGCCCCTTCCCAGTTTTGATATGTGCACGAGGCCGTCAACACCGTCCTCGAGGGTCACGAAAGCGCCGAATTTCGCCAGGCGGGCGATAACACCACTGTAGGTCGCACCCTCGATATATTTTTTCTGCACGGAATCCCAGGGATCGGGCAGTGTCGCCTTCATGCTCAGCGAGATCCGGTCTTTCTCCCAGTCAAGGTGGAGAATGACGACTTCCACCTCATCCCCGGGAGAAATATGATCGCTGATCCTTTCCACTCGCCCCCAGCACATTTCCGATATCGGGATGAGACCCTGGATCCCGTCAAGATCGACAAAGGCACCGAACTTCTGAACGGATGTGACCTTTCCCTTGATCCGCATGCCCTCCTGCAGCGTGCCGCGAAGTTCTTCCTTCTTTTTCCGCAGTTCTTCCTCCATGACCGCGCGATTGGAAATGATGATGTTCCTGCCTTTTTCTCCATACTCGGTAATGATGAAGGAAAGATGCCGTCCCTCGTATTCACCGGGATTTTCGATACGCTGCATCCCCATCTGAGAAAAGGGACAGAACGCCCGTGTCTTGCCGGCGAGGCGTACCTGAAAACCGCCCTTTACTTCCTTTTCTACCTGGCCTTCAACAGGTATTCTGTTCCGGTAGGCCTGTTCCAGGAACTGCCTGCCCGATTCCCCCCTGCCGATCCTGGTGGTAAAGAGCATTTCATTGTTTCTGGAAGACAGAAAATACGCCGTCACACTGTCGCCGACGGAGACCGACAGTTGACCTTCACTGTCCATCAGTTCCTTTACATCCAGGTATCCCTCACTTTTTCCTCCAAGATCGAGGAATATCCAGTCCGGGGTAATGTCAACGATCTTTGCCTCCACCATTTGACCCGGTTTCAATCGCTCTGTTCCGGCGAGATTCTGTTCGAGAAGTTCCTCAAAGCTTTCCATTTCGGAAGCTTTCGGTTCGTTTGTTCGTTCATCATTCATACAAATACCGTGTTACTCCTTTCACTCTGCTGTTTTTGATGTTAAACCGGCGCATCTTTTACCACAGACTGCCCGTTCCCGCCAGTCATCTGTCATCGGATCAACACCAAAAAATAAGATCGGACAACGCCGCATCCCGACATTGTCGTTTCCGTATCGAATTGGGCTACCATACCAGATAATTGAAGATGAATATATGACAACTTCATTTCATCCGCGGCAGAACGATGATTTTTACGGGGTCATCAATGAGTTTTTGGCAATAATGATTTTTTCTGATACCCTGTGGGCGAATTGAACGGAAACCCGGGGACACGATCAGGATACCGCCATGACCCTCAGAAATGATATCGCACCTCTTGTAGAAACCATCATAGAACCCGTGTATCTGGTCGGAGGATCGGTACGGGACCACCTTATGGGCCTTGAACCGAAAGATTATGATTTCGCGACGCCCCATGCCCCGGAAATGATCGAAGCATCCATTCGCCGTTCCGGCAGAAAACCGTTTCTGACGGGTAAACGATTCGGAACGATAGGAGTAAAGATCGCCGGCACATTGGTCGAGATCACCTCCTTCAGAACCGAAACATACCGCAGGGGAAGCCGAAAACCCGATGTGGAGTTCGTCGATGATCTTTCCGCGGATCTCAGCCGCCGGGATTTCACCATCAATGCCATGGCGCTTCGGCAGAACCGACTGATCGACCCCCACGATGGGAGGTCTGACATAGAACACCGGCTTATCAGGTCCGTCGGGACGGCCACCTCGCGCTTCAAGGAAGACCCCCTGCGGATGCTCAGGGCGGCTCGACTGGCCGCCCAGCTCGGGTTCACCATAGAACCGGAAACCCTGAAGTCAATGGCACGAAACAGTTACCGGATACTCGAGGTCAGCAGGGAACGATGGGTCGCTGAGATGGATCGTCTCCTCCTGTCACCGGCGGTTTTCTCCGGTCTTGACTATCTCATGGAAACACGGCTGATCTCGTACATGATACCGGAATTGTCCATCCAGAAGGGTTACGATCAGAACAGCCGGTATCATGGTAAAACCCTCTGGGAACATACGCTTGCCATGGTCTCTCTCACAGAACCGGAGATAGAAATGCGCTGGGCCGCTCTTCTCCATGACATGGCCAAACCTTTTGTCCGGGTTGATAAAGAGGACCGGAGCACGTACGCCAAACACGACATCCTGGGCGCCGAGATGGTCATCCGTCTCGGCAGGTACCTGCGTTGGTCCAACAACCGCATCGAACGGGTCAGCGGGCTTGTCCGTGACCATCTGAAGGAAAGCACTCCTCTGCGGGACGCCGATGATCGCGCGAAGCACTGAGGAACATTATCACAAGGTCATACCGCCTGAGACATGGGTATGGAGGAACAGCGATCATGAAAGGAGAGCAGCGAATCGCCGAGGGCATTTACCTCATTGGAGGTCCTGATATATCACATGCCGATGACGCGGCGGTGTTTCTCATTGACTTCGGCAATGAGCTCGTCATGATCGATTCGGGTGCGGGCAAGACGCCGGAACGGCTGGTACATGCCATTGAGAACCTGTATCTGCGTCCCGAGGATATATCAACGCTCATATTGACGCACTGCCACATCGACCATATCGGCGCCGCACCCTATTTCAGGGAACGGTTTCAATGCAGCCTGATCGCCCATGAGCTCGATGCGGCGGCCATCGAAACGGGAGATCCCGTTCAGACGGCTGCCACCTGGTACGGAACCGACTTCCCGCCTACGCTGATAGACAGAAAACTCGACGGAGAACATGAAGTTCTGAACTTCGGTGATGACGAGCTCCACTGTCTCCACACCCCCGGACACACCCCCGGTTCTATCTCCCTTTTCATTGACCGTGGCGGCAAGCGTATCCTCTTCGGACAGGACATTCACGGTCCCTTTCTCCCCGCCTTTCGTTCCGACCTGAATGAATGGAAAAGATCAATGAAAAAACTGATTGATCTGAAGGCGGACATTCTCTGCGAGGGGCATTTCGGTATCTTCAGATCCCCTTCAAGCGTGAGGGCCTACATAGAAAATTACTTAAGCCAGTATTAAAAAAGAAATCCACAGAGTTGTTGATACTCTTGTTGATAACCATGTTGATAAAGTACGTAAATGCTTTATAACCTCACCTTTCTTACGGAGTGCCCGCACTTTACGCAAAAATAATAACATGTAATATCAATATGTTAAGAAGTTTTCGTTGTATGACGAATGGTTAGCGTCAGAGAACGGAAAAGCGGTGGAATGACATAAACAGATGTCTGATATCACCCTGTTCGAGCTAAGTTTGTGTTTTGCCTCGCATGCTTTGTAAATCCTGCGCCGAAGGACCCTGTTACCTGCCGATGAACGTATAGTAATTGTACATTTCGGAAAGGGCCCGTACGGCACGTTCCGGTGTCGGATAGAAGACGCTTTTATAGATACGGTCTTCCACGTTGAACACGGTCTGATCGTTCGTCCCGGTCAACAATTTGACACCGAAGATCGGCTTTTCGTATTTTTCCATCAATCGGGCGACAAGTTTTATATATTCCTTTTCGAAGTCATAGAGAAACCGGTCGGCCGCCGCGAGAAACTCCTCCGTATATGAAGGGTCCGAGTGGCGGACCGAGTCGACGAGCCTGCTGACGAATATGCTCCTCCCGAGAATTCCCAGGTTTATCACCGCGTCGCATTCATCCCATTTCAGGAACTCTTCCATGATGATGCCGGGGATGCTGTTGTCGGTCTCTCCGACGATATCGGCGGGGTTTGACCTGCTCCAGTACGGCGGCAGGATCCTGTCGATCCGCCGCAATATCTCATCAGGCACTTCCGGCACTTCAAGCCCCGCCTGTATGCACATGTCCGCGGTTATGACACCCCAACCTCCGCCGAGTGTCAGGATACCGACCCTGTTTCCCTTCGGGAGGGGGAGAGACGAAAAGGCGGCGGACAGGTCGAGGAGGTCCATTGACTGGTCCACCTTGACGATACCGGCCTGTCTGCAGACGGCGTCGAATATGCGAGAGTCCGTTGAGAGGGCCCCCGTATGACTCGCGGCCGCCCGGTTACCCGCTCCCGTCTGACCTCCTTTTAGAAGAACGATCGGCTTCTTTTTCCCCACGCGACGGGCCCCCTCGAAAAAGCGACGCCCGTCTTTGACGCTTTCAACATAGAGCATGACGATCTTTGTCAATTCATCGACCTCGAAGCCTTCGATGAAATCCTCCACGGTCAGCATCGCCTCATTTCCGGAACCGCAGAATCCCCGCACGCCGATCGCCTGTTCCTCTGCAAAGGCAAGCAACTGGACCCCAAGGTTCCCGGATTGCGCTACGACAGCCGTGGAACCCGGCATCGGTTTCACGGGCAGCCCGAGGCAGTAAAAATCCTTATGGGGATTGCAGATGCCCATCGTATTCGGACCGAGGATCAGTATCCCCGCGCGTCGTGCCGCCGTGATCAGTTCCCGTTCGAGTTCTTTACCTTCATTTCCGGTTTCGCCGAAACCGGAGGTTATGAGCAGCATGAAACGAATTCCTTTTTCCTTGAACTGATCGATCAGTTCCATTACCTGTGCGGCCGGGATGGTGACAATTCCCAAGTCAACGGGACCGGGAATTTCAAGGACCGAGCGATAGACCTCACGACCGGCGATGGTCCCGCCCTTCGCGTTCACCAGATACATATCGCCCTGGTATCCACCGCTTATGGTATTCGTCACCAGCATATGTCCCCATTTCCCCATCTGGCCCGAGGCGCCCACAAAAGCAACCGATCGGGGATAGAAGAGATGCCTGATCGTCAGGGGGTCGACGGGCTCAATGTCCTCTTTTTTTTCAGGTGGATCGCCGAGGACCACCAGCGCGTCGACAGCGAGAACCGAGCCATCATGAGACAGGATGAGGGGATTGATGTCTATCTCGGCGATATCGTCCATTTCCGAACCCAGGCGGGAAAGTCCCATGATGGTCCGTACCAGTTCATCGCGCCGCGCGGCCGCTTCGCCCCGGAAGTCCCCCAAAAGGGCCTGCGCACGGATCTCGCGGAGCATATCAAGGGCGTCCGCCTCCATGAGCGGCGCCACCCTGAACGCAACGTCCGAGAGCGCTTCTGTAAAAACACCCCCCAGGCCGAACATGACCACCGGCCCGAACTGCCGGTCACGGAACAGGCCTGCCACGAATTCACGGTTCCCCCTGATGTGCGGTTGAAGGAGCATGCCTTCGAGCTCTTCTCTCGCTTCTTCGATTACCGCGGCGGCGGCTTTCCTGACGGCATCGCCATCCCCGAGCTCCAGATGGACAAGGCCCCGCTCCGTCTTATGCATGAGTGTCGCCCCCATTCCTTTCAGCACCAGGGGATAGCCGATCCTCTCCGCTGCGGCAACGGCCCCGTCAATATCATGCACGACCTGTTCATCGACGACGGGAACGTTGAATTCCCTGAGCATTTCCTTTGATTCGCTTTCCGTCAGTGCCCTCCTCCCGTCGCTTTTCGCCCGCTCTATCAACTCTCTTGGATTCACCAGGTGTCTCCTTCTCTCATTAAACAAAGTATAGGAATCATTTATTATCACAACGGGAGGAATATTGACAATCGGGAAAGGAGGTCACGGATTAATCCCTGTCCACCCCCTCGAGAAGGCCCGTTTTATTGATGATCGGTTTTCCATGACCCGGGTACAGTGAGCGTATATCGAATGAACACAGGCGTTCAAAAGACTCCTGAATGTCTTTGCTGCTGCAGCAGAAACGGTTGACCTCACCAGTCCCGCTCATGTTCAGTATCGTGTCGCCCGAGATCAGAACCCCTTCGCTCCTGAGCAGAAAGGAGATACTGTCCGGCGTATGGCCCGGTGTGGCGATAAGCTCCCATGCCGTCATGGCCGGAACGGGTTTGCCTTCTTCCAGGTTGCAGAGGGGCTGGAAACCGAGCGATACTCTCCTCCTCAGAAAAGGCAGAGGGATGCCGGCCTTTGCGCTCATGGCCCCATCGATCAGGTTTCCCCCGTGGCCGTTCATGTTCATCATGACCGGGAGGAGACCCGTGAACCATCGCGTGAAGGGCGGCACGGCAAGTTTTTGCTCTCCCCTCAGATATGCTCCCACACGTGAGTGAAAGTTCACTTCCGCGCGTGGAAAAAGGCTTCTCAGATGCGGTATGCCACCAATGTGATCGATATGATAATGGGTCGCCGTTATCAGCTTCAGATCATTCATGTCCCGCTTCAACACATGCCTCACCTGCTCCATGACCTGCCGGGCCGCCCGTCGCGATCCCACGTCAACCGCGACGATCCCCTCATCGCTCTCGATGAGATAGGTATTTGCGTATCCCCCATAGACCGGGTGTATCTTCATCGCCCATCCTTTCAGCGTTCTCGCGATTTTTCACGGCACTCATTCCCGTGCGCTCACTCCGAATCATGGGTCTTGCTTCCATTTCTTATCATGCCGCTTCGTGATAGGTCGGCTGCTCAACAGTACATATGTCGCTCCGGTGCCTCCGTCACATGCGCGGGTGCTCAAAAAAGCGATGACCCACTTTCGCCACGGTCTTCTTCCCTCTCCTCTTCCCGCAATGGGGTGAACGGTACGGAACTTTTCACGGTCGGAAGGGAAAGTTTTTCAAGTTCCTTTTTGATCTTTTTAAAAGGTGTGTGAGTGAGACCGCCTTTTTGCGATTTCATGACGGCATCTCCCCCGATTGCTTTTCAGCGCTTCACACCGGATCACGTGTTCGCAATATGCCTGACCATCTGCCGGTACACGCCGGTCAGGATATCCTGCGGCAGAAAGTAATCCGGACGGGCTTTCAGTGCGGCTGCCACCAACAGTTGAACCGCCCGATCGATATCACCGGTACGACGATAGGTCCTTTCCATCAATGTGCGGAACGTGCCCGCGGCGTCGATGCTTGCCGTCATGTATGCTTCCGCCTCTTCTCCGGTGATATATCCGAAATGATCGGCGCAGGCGTATCGTATTTCAAGTTTTTCCAGTTTTTCAAGACTCTCCTGATATTGCGTGTAATTTGAATTGCCCGATGGAATGATATCATTGCCGTAAGGAATTCCTCCCGCGTCCGATGGGAAGAGGGCTTTCAACTCGGGCACGTAGGCCGACAGGCAACAGGAAGAATGCCCCGGTGTTTCAATGATCGAAACGGTCAGGCCTCCCACGTCAAGCCTGTCACCGTCACGCACGGTCAACCCCCGTATATCATCGCGCCATTCATGGTCCTCTGCCGCCGGCAACTGTTCTTCCCTGACTCCCATTATTTCCATGGTCGCCCGGGAATAGAAATTGATCGTGTCCAATGCCCTGGGCATGGAAAGGATTTCCCAGGCACGCGGTGACGCGTACACGGTCAGACCGGGGTTCTTTCGTGCGAAATAGGGAACGATCCCTACGTGGTCGAAATGCGAGTGGAGGATGAGCAGTTTTGTGATCCGGCCCTGATCGATCCCGAATTCCCGGAATTGACGGAGCACATCAGGAATGATACAACTCATCCCGCCACTGATAATAATAGCCTCCGCCGCACCCTGCACGAGATACACGCAGGATTCCGCTCTCCCGAGAAACCAGAGACCTTCACAGATTCTTCCCGGTTCACGGTGTCGCAGGTCACCCTCCTTCGCGCCGTTATTGAAACAGCTTGTCAGTGTTCATGTATTCCGCAACCAAATACCATGTTTCAGTGAAAATGTCACCTCGCGTCACAGGCTCTTTTTATGAGAAGAGGTTGTTTTTTCCCGTTTTCTCTTGCCGATGATTTGTGATACTATCAGCAAAACAGAATTCATAACGTTGTATCAGTCATAAAACGAAAATTCGAAACGTGTTTCATTCATCACACAGAGGGGGGTATAATCATGAAACATTTTCACAAGGTTTTAATCATCATTGTTACCGCGTCATTTCTCGCCGGGTGCTGCGGTATGAAGGAATGTGAAAAAAAATGGCAGGAATGCGCTATCGCTGGTGCCGTTATGGGAACAGCGATCGGTGCTATCGGCGGATATCTGATCGGCGATGAGTCCGACGAACCGGGCGAGGGTGCCGCCATCGGCGCGGCGGCCGGAGCGCTCATCGGCGGAGGAACGGGGTACCTGCTGTGCCGCGAAACCGACTTCGATGGTGACGGTGTTCCCGATTCCCTTGACGCCTGTCCGAACACTCCCGCACAGGTCGTCGTCGATGCGAAAGGGTGTCCCGTCGATACCGACGGTGATCTCGTCCCTGATTATCTCGATCAGTGCCCGGGAACACCGAAAAACGTGAGAGTTGACGGCAAGGGATGTTGCCTCGATTCGGACGGTGACGGCATCGCCGACTATCGCGATCAGTGCCCAGGCACTCCCATGGGAACGGCAGTTGATGATACGGGATGTCCTCTCGGCGAAAAACCCGCACCGGTCGTGCTCGAAGGTATCGTATTCGATTTCGATAGTGCCGTGATCAAGGAAGGCTCAAAGAGGATACTTGACATGACGGCACTGAAATCCCTCCAGGATAATCCGGAGCTTCGGATAAAGATCACCGGTCATACCGACAGCGCAGGTCCCGATGAGTACAACCGCATGCTTTCAATGAAACGTGCCGAAGCCGTCAAAGAATATCTGGTATCGATGGGTATCGCGGGGGAGCGAATAGAAACGGAAGGCATGGGAGAAACAAGCCCCATAGCTTCCAATGATACCGCCGAGGGAAGAAGCAAAAACCGGCGGGTGGAGCTTACGACCATCTCACAGTAAAAAAGGACGGAGGCCATAGAAGGGGCGGGTATGTTATCCCGCCCTTTTTTTGGGGGACTTTCCTGATCTTTTTCCCGTTCCGGTTTTGTGGACCGGAGCGTTTTTCCGTTCCCTCAACAGGCGCGATATATCCTTCTGCCTTCTGGTAACCCGCTCACCTGCCATGGGATCCTCCGTTTCACTCTCTGGGGCGCCGCCCCGCAGGGCATATATCGGCCGCCCTGCGATGCCGACCTACCCTTTTCTTCTTCTCTTGCGGTGTTTGTGTTTGCTGATCTTCTTTCTTCTTTTTTTCCGGTCATTCGCCATATGGTTCTCCATCCCCTATGTTGTGGTCCCTTACGGCCTGTCTCCGAAATCCCACTAGAGAGCGACAAACCGTTCATGCCGGCCGGATTGTGACTCAGGAGCCTTTTCATAAAAAATACGCAACAAAATGTCAAGCGTCACGCCGTTCAATTTCTCTTTTCACGGTGTCCAGCAGAGGGCCCTCGAAAAGACAGAGCCTGATGACTTTCAATGTGGAATCAGCGTGCCCGGAAAAGAATGCTCTCACCGCTTTCAGATAGGCCCTGGCGCATACGTCATGGGGAACGGCGAATATACCTGAGCTGATCCCCGGAAAGGAAAGCGACGACCACCCTCTTTCATGGGCGAGAAGAAAGGCCGACTCAAGGGCCTGAACGAGTTTTTCTTCCTCTTTCCCCTGCCCCATCCGTGGACCGATGGCGTGAATAACGCCTTTAAAAGGCAATTTACCGGCGGTCGTCATAACGGCCCCACCCGTCGGAACGGGACCCTGTTCCCGGACGAGCCTGTCCCCGTCGACCACCAGGCTGTTTCCGGCGGCACGGGCTATAGCGGCCGCCACCCCGCCGCCGTGAGCAAGCATACCGTTCGCGGCGTTCACGATACAATCCACCGGTTCCCGGAGAAGGTCATGAACAACTACCTTGAATTCTCCGCCGCCTTCAAATGTCAGGCTCGCAATCAGTCTTTCGTCCATCCTGTATTCTCCTTTCTGACACGTATCAAGACCCTCGCAAAAGATAGAACAAAGGTGTCATCCCCGCAAAGGCGGGGATCCAGCAGGTAACCATTCTTTTGCATTGACAGAATGTCGCAATATCTCTTATATTGCCGCCGATTCGGCTCATCAGTATATAATTTGAATAATTATATGCATATCATATCGGAGTTTGAGAAGGACAGATTAATTCAGCACAATCAGGCCGAACTCGGCGCTCTGTGCGATGAATCATGCTGGCTTCCACCGGAGAACCAACGTATCGCCGAGGACACACGCCGGCGACTGCTCGATCTTCTCTCGTCACGGATAAATTTCTCATTCAGTGGCACGAAACCGCACAGCGGCATGCTCTCTCCCGGATGCCGCCTCTGCGGCGAGGGGCTGTGGTCGTGTCTTTTTATAAATAATATCTGCAATGCCAATTGTTTTTACTGTCCTTCGGAACAGAAGCAGCGTGACATTCCGACGACGAACGTCCTGCAATTCGATTCTCCTCCCGATTACACGGACTACCTCGCTACCTTCGGATTCAAGGGAGCCAGCATCAGCGGAGGCGAACCGTTCCTGACCTATGAGCGAACCATCCGGTTCGTGAGACAGGTAAAAAAGAAATTCGGTGACGGGATCTATCTCTGGCTCTATACCAACGGCATTCTGGCCACGCAGGAGTCGCTCGGACAGCTTGCGGACGCCGGTCTTGACGAGGTCCGATACAATATCGGCGCCACCGGGTTCTCTCTGGAACACGCCCAAAAAGCCGTCGGGATCATCAGGAACGTGACCGTTGAAATACCGGCCGTTCCCGAGCGGTTTGATATTCTTGCTGAAAGAATTGTCGATATGTACGAGGCGGGCATCGATTTTCTGAACCTTCATCAGATCAGGTGCACGGCCTATAATTCCCGGCACCTTACGGACCGCGACTACACCCTCCTTCATGGCCCGTCCGTTGGTGTCCTTGAATCGGAACTGACGGCGTTGAAACTGCTCAACCTCATTGCCGAGCGGAGCATCGGCCTTCCGGTGAACTACTGCGCCCTCATATACAGGAATCGGTATCACGCGAAAGCAGCCCACCTCAGGTACGCACCGTTAATGAAAAGGTCCTTCGAAAACATCACCGGTACCGGCATGATCAGGAACCTTTCGGCGGTCCTGCCTCCTGACGCCATTTCCTCGCTTGAAGGGCATTTCATAGCGGCGGGCCATGACCCGTCGACATGGTATTACGACCGTTCGTCCCGAAGCCTCCATTTCGGTGCAGAGCTGCTTTCGCCGGTCCTTGCACAGGGTTCCTCTCTGACCATTTCATATTCCATCGCGATGCTCCGTCAAGCCGTGACATATCGAAATCCTTTCCGCGAGATCAGGCTTAACAAACACCGGAAGGTCGCGGTCGAGCGCAGCAGGCTTTACCATAACCTTGAACTGACCCCTCCCGAGGCCCGGTTCTTCAAGAAGCATATCCTCGACAGGCCCGGTTGGTCACCCGATATCGATGAGATCATTAGTCTGTTGAAATCGGAAATGGATGTTGACTGTTCCGCCGGAGACCGGGAGAAATGGTGCCGCATCCTCCAGGCGGAACGGATCAGAGAGGGGTTGCTCGAATACTACTGAGACGAGTTGAGATTCGGGATCTACACCCGCCACGGCTTGATATCAAGGATCGGGGTACCGTCGATGATATCCAGGCCCTTGACGCGAATTATATTCCTTTCAACGGAGATGACCGTCACAACGGACATGCCGATCGGATTCGGGCGCCGGGGCGAGCAAAGGTCAAAGACCCCTCTCTTTTCCCTGTTCCTGTCTCCGCGGGGATGCTGAATAAGGTCCCGGGATGGGTCAAAGGGACTGCTTTTGTGAAAGTGAAAGAGCACAACGATGCGGTCACCTTTCTCAATCCCCTTCAGCCCCTCCACAAATTCCTCGTCAATGATCAATTCACCCTCAACCGCTGACTCGGCCCAATACGGAGGAACAGCGGGCTCCTGCGTTCTGACCTCTCCTATCCTGTTCAATATCACGGGCATGAGATAATTCTTTGAAAAAATCTCTTTGAATGGAAAACCTCCCCCGTTCCCGGGGGAGGTTCTTTCGTTGATACAGGTTGCCCTATCCCAGTTTTTTAAGCAGTTCTTCCGAAACTTCTTTTACACCGGGCAGGCCGTCTACCTCGATGACCTTCACGCGTTCCTTAAAATACAGTATCGCTGCGGAGGTTCCCGTCTTTGTGTCGTAATATATCCCGTGCCGCTTGTCGATCGCCGCTTCATCCTGGTCGTCGGCCCGGGTGCTCAGGTCACCGCCGCAGACACGGCAGATGAACTTCCCATCCTTCTCGGCGGGCTTGATGGCATCGATATAGATATTGTTGGGGTGATTGTTGTCATTGGCACACAGTCTCCTGCCCATGATCCGCTTCTTTGCCGTGTCACGGTCCAGGACGATCTCGATCACATAGTCGAGATCCATGTTCTCTTTCTGAAGGGCATCGAACATCGCTTCAGCCTGCGACAGGTTACGGGGGAATCCGTCCAGAAGCCACCCCTCCTTGCAATCCCCTTCTTTCAGGCGGTTCAGGATCATGGGAATGGTGATGTCGTCAGGAACCAGTTCGCCCCGATCAATAAAATCCTTCGCTTTCCTGCCGAGTTCGGTTCCTTTTGAGATATTATCCCTGAAAATGACGCCCGTCTCGATGTGGGGAACATTATACTTCTTCTGCACAATGGCACCCTGGGTGCCCTTTCCGCTTCCATTGGGACCAAAAATCAAGATATTCATACCTTCTGTTCCTTTCCTCCATTTTTGCGCTCACGGCATCGCCCTTATAAGAAATTATCGACCCCTTGGCAAGGGTAAAAATGCATCGTCGAGTCCTTCCCGGATCCCGGAATGATATAAACGGTCATACTATGTGAACAGGCAGGTCAGATCCCGTCCGCATCATCAAGCGCGGCAAAATCGTCACGGCGCGGTGTAAAGACGTCAATGATCGTGCATGCCGTAACGGTCTCCCCCGAATGGCGCAGATCGGAAGGGATGATGATCGACACCGGCGCTTCAAAGATTCCCGATACGTCACCAACGGTAAATTTCAGCGTCCCCTCCAAAAGATTCATGATCTGCTCATGGGGATGGGCATGTTCCGAAATAACGGCGCCCGGTTTGAACGTCCAGAACGAAACGGTCATGTTTTCGGAATGGGCGAACCGAACGGAACCTCCGGGAACCAGTTCGCGCTCTTGTATCGACTTCAGGTCAAAAACCTTCATATGCTCTCCTTTCCTTTCAGGGGAAACGATATTGAACCGATAAAAAGCATGTAAAGGATGAACGACGGGATGTCAAGGAGATACCCCTCTGCATGGACGCCGTATACGCTGGAATGTAACGGTAAGCGGCCGGTCGTCCGTCTTTTCTGTTGACTTTGGGAACGTGATGGATTATTGCTTACAGGGTTTTTCGGTCACTCACGATCCCTTTTACACAGTGTAAAAAATCGTCTTTTGAACACTGAGGTGTGGAGACTTCTATGACAAGCCACGACAATGAAAAAGAGCTCATGGAATTGACCCATGAACCGGTTCCCGGATACCGTCCGGCGTTTTTCATCATTCTGACGATAGCCGTCGTGTATTTTGCCATAATCATGTTCAGCACCATCTGAGTGAAAACCGCACCGGCCTGCTTATACGTGCCATAACGAGCCGGTGTTGAAACCGATGATCGATGCAAAAAGGACAACGCTTCATGGAGAAAAAGGAAAAGGAATATCTCTTTGATAAACCGAAAAACGTGAAACGGCTGCTGGCCTCTTTTTTCAGCTTCCTGGTCTTCCTGCTGGTTGCAGACTTTTTTATCCACAAGCATGGTGATTTCGGCTGGGAAAACTGGCCGGAGTTTTATGCCGTCTACGGTTTCGTCGCCTGCGTCGCTCTCGTTCTTGCCGCAAAGTACATCCTTCGACCGCTGGTGAAGAGACGGGAGGATTACTATGATTAATACCGTTCCTCCCGGACTGATATTCATTGCCGGCGCGCTTCTGATACCCCTGCTCAGGAACAGAACGCTCAAGGGGGCCTATCTCCTCCTTCTTCCGATCATCAGTTTCGTTAATCTTCTCAATCTTCCCGAAGGGACCCATTTCGTAACCGGTTTCCTGGGATATGACCTCTCCTTCGCCCGGGTGGACCGGTTGAGTCTTCTCTTCGGTTACATATTCCATCTCATCACGTTCATCACCATCATCTATGCCATTCACCTGAAAGACGACCTCCAGCACATGGCGGGGTACCTGTACGCGGGAAGCGCCCTCGGTGTCGTTTTTGCGGGGGACCTTTTCAGCCTGTTCATTTTCTGGGAACTCCTTACGGTCGGTTCCGTCTTCCTCATCTGGAGCAGAAGGACCCGGAGATCGCTTGAGGCTGGATACCGCTATGCCCTGTACCATATCGTCGGCGGTCTTATTCTTCTTGCCGGGATATTGCTTTACGTGCACGGCACGGGATCGATCGAATTCAACTTCATCGGGCTTCAGAAGGGAAACCTGGCGACATACCTGATATTCCTCGGCTTCGGCATCAACTGCGCCTGGCCCTTCATCCATCCCTGGCTTACCGATGCCTACCCGGAAGCGACCATCACCGGGGTGGTGTTTCTGAGCGCTTTCACAACCAAGACCGCCGTCTATGTCCTCGCACGCGCATTTCCCGGAACAGGCATACTCATCTGGATCGGCGCGATCATGACCATGTTCCCCATCTTTTACGCGGTCATCGAAAACGACCTCAGGAGGGTCCTCGCATACAGCCTCATAAACCAGGTGGGTTTCATGGTCTGCGGGATCGGGATCGGTACCGAACTGGCCGTGAACGGCGCCGTGGCCCATGCCTTCAATGACATTCTCTTCAAGGGACTTCTCTTCATGTCCGTCGGTGCCGTCATGTACCGCACGGGGAAGATAAACGCCACCGACCTGGGCGGATTGTACAAGACAATGC
This sequence comes from Deltaproteobacteria bacterium, assembly GCA_016933965.1. Classification (NCBI taxonomy): domain Bacteria; kingdom Pseudomonadati; phylum Myxococcota; class Myxococcia; species Deltaproteobacteria bacterium. The sequence continues at coordinate 18,249 of JAFGTS010000033.1, forward strand.
CGCTCACCTGCATTTGCTGTATCATCGGCGCCGCATCGATATCGGCCTTTCCCCTGTTCAGCGGTTTTGTCAGCAAGTCGATGGTCATGAGCGCGGCCTCCCACGGCGGTATGGGCATCATCTGGTTCATGCTCCTCTTCGCTTCCGCCGGTGTCTTTCACCACGCCGGGATCAAGATACCCTTCTTTGCCTTTTTCTCCCATGATTCCGGGATGCGTCCCAAGGAAGCCCCGCTGAACATGCTGATAGCCATGGGGATCGCCGCATTTCTCTGTATTTTCATCGGTACGTTCCCTCATTATTCAGTGTATCCCCTGCTGCCCTTCCCTGTTCATTACGAGCCCTATACGGCACCACACATCATGGCACAGACGCAGCTGTTATTCTTCTCGGCCCTCGCTTTCACACTCCTTCTCCTTTCCGGCATCTATCCCTCGGAGATGCGGGCGATCAACCTTGACGCCGACTGGCTCTACCGCAAGGGAAGCAGATTGACCGTCTCTGTTGTAACGGGGATAGCAAGCGGGATCGCCCGTGCCTGTGAATATGTGTTCATACGAAGACTTCCGCGGGGACTCGCACTGTTCAGTCGAACCCCACTCACAACCATACTGAGCCTGTACAACCGGATCGAATCATCCCAAAGATGCGGCGAGCAGCGGGCAAAACCGGAACTTGTCAATGTTCTGCCCGCAGGAATACCGGTTATGATCGCCGTTATTTTTCTCTACGTCCTGGCATTTGTTTTTATCATGACCTTTTATTGATGTTTTTTTTCAGGCCACGTTATAGAATACCTCAATTTTCATTGTGATACTGACGGACAGGAGAGGAACCTTCGATCTGACGGTACGGCAAACGCACCGATAGGTTCCTGAAAAGGTCGACATGAAGAAAAACGGCGGTGATTCGCCGCGTCACGAGTCACATGAATCGCTCAACAGGGAATCACGACACTCCCGGTCCGCGCACAACGATGTCCGATACAAACTCCTCTTTCACAAAGCTCCAATCGGGATCTTTCAGTATGATACCAATCTTGTCATCACCGAATGTAACGATTTTCTGTTAAACATGCTGGGTTCAACCCGTGAACGGATGATCGGTCTTGACCTGAAAACGCTGCGGGACCAGGCGATCCTCCCCGCCTTGCGGACATCGCTGTCCGGCCGGGAAGGATTCTATGAAGGACCCTACGTCTCTACCACTGGCGACCAGCGTATATACGCAAGCATGCGGGCAGCCCCTCTCACCGACAGCACCGGGAAAGTGATCGGAGGTGTGGGTATCGTTCACGACATAACGGAGCTGCAACAAAGAGAAGATGAGCTCCGGGAAAGCCGTGAGCGGTACCGCGTGGTCATAGAAAACGCCACCGACATCATATTCCGCACTGATGACACAGGGCGGATATCCTTCGTCAATCCGTTTGCCACAACGATCATGGGGTACAATGAATCGGAACTGATGGGCAAGCATTACCTTGATTTTATCAGAGAGGACTATCGCAAGGAGGCCGAACGATTCTTCGGCATCCAGTTCGTAAAGAAAATCGATAGCACCTATGCCGAATACCCGGTTGTGAAAAAAGACGGCAGGGAATTGTGGCTCGGGCAGAACGTTCAGCTCATCGTCAGAAATGATACAGTGATCGGGTTCCAGGCCGTATCGCGTGACATAACGGAACGCAAGAAACTCGAAGAAGAACTGAGAACAAGCGAAGAGAAGCATCGCTCCATCATCGAGAACATCGAAGAAGGGTATTTTGAAGTAGACCTGAAGGGGAACCTCCTCTTTTTTAACGATTCCCTCTGCCGGATGCTTTCGTATGCCGCTGATGAATTGTGGGGTATGAACTATCGGAAGTTGGCCAACAAGGAAACAGCGAAACGTGTATTTGAGACATTCAATTCCGTGTTCCGGACCGGGAAACCGTCAAAGGCCTTTGACTGGCTTCTCATTGGAAAAAACGGCAGAGCCATACCGATCGAGACCTCCGTGTCTCTCGTCAGCAACGACGCCGGGACCCCGGTCGGATTCAGGGGTGTTGCGAGAGACATCACCGAACGGAAACGTTCCGAGGAGCTTCTCAGGGAAAGCGAGAAAAAATATCGCGAACTTGTCGAGAACATGCGTGACATCTTTTACGTCGCCGATGAGAGCGGAATTCTTACATATATCAGTCCCGTCGTTGAGGCAATAGCGGGGTACCGCCCGGAGGATATTGTCGGACAGCGGATAACCTCTCTCGTGCATCCTGATTACGCCCCCCGTGTCATAAAACAGTTCAGGAACATTATTGAGGGTATCGTCGAACCTGGCGAATACCGGGTTACAATAAAAGACGGCCGTACCATCTGGGTTCGGACCTTTGCGCAGCCGCGATACGATGAGAAAAATCATACTCATGTCATCGGTGTTCAAGGGATCATGACGGATATCACCGACCTCAAACAGGCCCAGGAAGAACTGATAACGCACCAGGAACACCTTGAACTGATAAACAAGATACTGCGGCATGACCTCATCAACGACCTGGCGGCGATTCAAAGCGCATTGAATCTCTTCAGGAATGAAGGGGACGAGAAACTGCTTGCCGAGGCATCCAAAAAAATCGAAAAAAGTGTCTCTCTGATCCGGCGCATGAAAGAGCTGGAATCGTTCATTGCGGCCCATCATGATCTGAAAATCTGTGATCTTGTTGAAGCAATCGACCGTGTCGCGGCAACCTATCCCGCTCTGACGGTAACTGTCACGAATGCGCCATGCCGTGTCCTGGCCGATGAATCGCTTGATTCCGTCATAGACAATATCGTCAGCAATGCCCTGATACATGGGAAGGCCCGGAACATGACCATCAAAACTGAAAAGACCGGAAATGTCTGTAACGTCTTTTTTTCAGATGACGGTAAAGGCATTCCGGAAGAGGTACGAAATCATATTTTTGACGAGGGATTTACCTATGGAGATACCGGCCGGACAGGCCTCGGCCTCCATATCGTCAAAAAGGCCATGACGGCTTATGGTGGTGACGTATACGTCGATGAAAGATCACGCAAGGGAGCATCTCTTGTTCTGCGGTTCAGAATCGTCGAATAACCAAATGATAATACCATCGGGGGTGACCGAATTGAATAGACCGGAGGGTGACAGGAAGGAAACGTCGAGAATGACCGGAGCACGTATTCTGGTCGTTGAAGATGAGATCATTATAGCACGCGACATACAGGCAAAATTACGCACTCTTGGATATGATGTTCCCGATCCGGTCTATTCGGGAGAAGACGCGGTCATAAAAGCAGGCGAACACCAGCCCGATCTGGTGCTCATGGATATCGTCATAAAAGGTGATGTTGATGGCATAGAGGCTGCCCGGGAGATATACAGCCGTTTTGCTATTCCCGTCGTCTACCTGACGGCCTACGCCGATGACAAAACCCTGGCCCGAGCCAAGGTGACCGAACCCTTCGGCTATATTCTCAAGCCTTATGAAGAACGTGAACTGCATAGTTCCATTGAAATGGCCCTGTATCGGAACGAGATGAACAGAGCGTTGCGGAGGAGCGAGGAAAAATACCGAACCATTCTTGAGAATATCGAGGATGGATATTTCGAGGTAGACCTCGCCGGCAACTTCCAGTTCTTTAACGATTCGCTGTGTCGCATTCTGGGATATGAAGAACGGGAAATACGGGGATTGAACAACCGTGCCTATATGAACGAAGAAAACGCCCGTAAGGTGTATGCGTCATTCAACCAGATTTACCGGACGGCCCAGCCGGCCGACATCCTGGATATTGAAATAATTCAAAAGAGCGGGGAGCACCGTCTCATGGAGGCATCGGTTTCCCCCATCATGAACTCCGGCGATAAACCCGTCGGTTTTCGAGGCATTGCACGCGATGTGACCGAACGCCGCAGGTCCGCGGAAGAATTACGTAAAAGTTATGAGCGTCTTCAGCTGACCCTTGAGGGCGTTATTTACGCCCTCGCCTCCGTGGTGGAAATACGGGACTCCTATACAGCGGACCATCAGAAACGTGTGGCACAGCTCGCCGTCGCCATAGGTGAAGAAATGGGGCTCGACAGGAATCACATCGAGGGCCTCCGGCTGGCTTCGGTGATCCATGATATCGGCAAGATCACGGTCCCTGCTGAAATTCTGAGCAAGCCGGGTCGTCTGAACGAAACGGAATTCGCCCTGGTCAAATCTCACCCCCAGGCGGGATATGAAATACTGAAAGGTATCGAGTTCCCCTGGCCGATCGCGGATATAGTCCTCCAGCATCACGAACGTCTTGACGGCTCCGGTTATTCATCGGGACGCAAGAACGACGAAATTCTGCTTGAGGCGCGTATACTTGCTGTGGCAGACGTGTTCGAGGCCATCATGTCACATCGCCCGTACCGCCCTGCTCTTGGAGTTGACTTCGCCATAAACGAACTTGAACAGAAAAAAGGCATCGCCTTTGATCGCGATGCTGCAGAAATCTGCATTTCTCTTTTCAGAGATAGGGGGTTCACCTTACAG